>DATGFY010000061.1:0-5574 GCA_035308785.1 Bacteroidota bacterium
AAGAGAAATTCGTCGATGCATTTTGCCATTGCGTTGCAGGACCGATAACGGGAGAAACAATCTGCGTAGCGCCGGAATGATAGACGTTCCCGACGATTACCGTACCATCGGCAACTGCGTTGGGCTGATACGTTTCCATGATCGGCAGGCGGACGCCCTTCTGACTGATCAGCATCCAGCTTTGGCCGTATTGGACTAATCGTATCTGCGTCGATCCAAGCAGCTGAATTTGTTGGTACAGCGCATCGGTCGCACCATCAATGGGATCGATCACGGCCGAAATCATCACATAATAGCCGTTCGGGATAGCAGCAAGAAACGCAGTCATGCTGTCCACTTCGCCGATGTTCAAAAGATTATACCCGTTCAACTGGTACGTCCCGTTAACGGGGTTGAACCAGCCGGCAAGATAGCTGTACGGGTCCTGCCACCACAAACCCGAAGCAGTCACATTCCCTACGGTAATTAGGCTGTAGTAATCTTTATCCGGATTTTCCAACAAACCGAGGGAACGAACGTATATCGTCGTGCTATCGGTCTTCAGCATCGAGATGCCGCTGTCGGAGAGCGTTCCCATCGAAACATTATCCACTCCCAATTGCCTTCCCGCAAGCTGCCACGAGGTGGTATCGATCGTATGCGGTGCGGAAGCAGAAACGCGGAACGAAGAATTCGTCCATGCGCCCTGCCGCTGTCCGTCGCTTGTTTGCGCGCGCCAATAATAGGTTTGTGCGCCGAGCAGTGCCGGCGGTTGCCACGAGGCGCTCACGCCGGACGGGATGATCGCCGGTGAAGTGACCAATGCCGGACTCGAAAAGGTCGAGACGGTATCTATTTGAAAAGTATATGTCAGCGACGTTGTATCAGACGTGGCGGGCGTCGTTACCACCAGCGAGGGAGTTTGAGAAAGCACTAATGAATTAGAGACCGGCTTAATAACTGCGATGGAATTGCGATATATATAGAACGTCGAGGCGGCAGTATTGTTCGTCTTTTGCGCTTCCGGGATGCTGTCGAGCGGATCGATCCGAACGGTCAACGTATGGCCGCCGGGCTGGCGTTGGACGTTCCAGTTGACATAAAAACTATCCTGCTGCACAAAATCGGGAATGTAGAATGGAGGCACAACGTTTCGCTCAGCGGTCGTATGCCCCTGTTCGTCCGTATACGTATCGTGCACCGACACCATAATGGGCGAGCCGGCAAGGATGCCCAGGTTGCGGACGTAGATTTTCGCCGTCACCGTGCTGTCCGAGGTCGGCGGATTATTCAACAGCGAGATGTCAGAGGACGCAATGTCAAAATCCGGATAAACGGGCAGCGCAAGATTCGTCGCCGGATCTCCTATCAATGGATGGAGATGGAGCGTTTGAACCACAAGCGGGGCAGCAATCTTATTGTTCGCAAGCCAGAATTGCAGCCGGGAGAGCGTCGTCATGATCCCGAGATTTCTGGCATAATCCCGCGTTGCAAGACTGAGAAATTTTTGATCCATAATTTGCCCCACCGAGCCGTAACCGATACTCGAGGCGGCCCACACGGCAATAGCGCCGCGGTTATCGGCATCGAGAAAATCTTCCGAGAGAACGGGGCCTTCCGGATCTGAAAAGAATCCGACATTGCAGCTCACACTGGAAACAAACGGCAGATCGCCGCCGGTATTTTGGAGATCGTACGGGCTTCCGATATCGACGTCCCATATCCTGCCGCCGGAATGACCGATAAAATTGACGAACACCAATCCTCCTTGAAATAATTGCTGGAGATACGCTTTGTTCTCGCCGTCGATGATCGCGTTGGTATTTTTATAGACTTTGATCGAGGTACCGCCGATCGGCGGCGGTGCAACATAGGAATTGCTGAGCTGATTTGACCATAGCTGAAACGAATACTGTTCGCCCGCATCGGCGCCGCCTGTGATAAAGAGAAATTGCTTGTCCCACGCCGTTTGTGGCGGTGTCTCGTAGGCGATAATTTTATTGACGACGGCAGTTGCGGTCGCAGTCGTTTCCGCAGGAATTCTGCCTGTCAGCATATACGGCATATACGTCAGCGTCGTATCGAAACATACCAACGCATTATCGCTCGGCGGATTGCCGTACGAAGGGACGTAGTTCACTTTGATGCTCGTCGGGAGATTCTTCTTCGGATCCCACGTCGTCCCGCCAAAGAACAGCACATAGGTCGGTGATGGTTTTGTCCAATTGTAATACGCGTATTTCAGGAACGATCTGAGCGAGGTTGGATCGAGATGCCCGTAATTGAATTCATCGTAGATATCTTGCACGTCGATGACGGCCGTTCGCAGCTTATTATGTGTCTGGCGGAACTGGGCAAGCCGTGTCGCATCGGTCTTAAACAGCGAATGTGTAATGACCACGTAATCGGCGGCTAGCGATGGGTTCCGAAGATTGGCGAATGTCTTGCCGATCAAGATGGAAGGCTTCTTCTTTCCACTTGCGGCCGTAATGGAGTAATGATGGAGAACGGTTGCCGTATCGCTCACAACGAATGAGGTTGAGGTGATCTTGATGAGGTTGGTGAGCAACCTCCCATTATCGGTATCGAACACCGTTGCACTGTCCTTGGACATGCCGTTGACGACAAACGAGCGGTATTGGTTCGATGACGGTGCGAGCGTACACGTAAGATTTCCGCCTGACGTCAGGTACGGATGCGGATAGGTAACTTGGAACCAATCGATATAAAATTCGGTGATATTCATCGCCGAGGGATCCCACGCCTTCGAGGCAACGGTGAAGAGGTTCCCGCCCTTTTTCAACATCGAATCGGGCATCGTACCGGTGAAAATCGCCTCGGTGTTATCGGTCCAATCAATTGTCCCGACATAAAAGGAGTTCACAGAAACAGATGCTTCGTGGCGCGACGGCGCAATGCATCCTCCGCCCGTGCAAATCGTCATTCCATAGAATCGCGCCTTGATCTGGACGAGTGTGCCGGTCTTACGCGCAATAGTATCGATTGCGAACGACAGATTTTTCGATTGGCCGCTGTAAAATGGGGTCCAGTACCACCCCTCGCCGGGAACATCGTCGGTTGTCTGCACTTCGTCATCCGTAACACCAAAGAAATAACTTTCGTCAGTCTCCCGCCACATTGTCTGCATGAAATATTTTGCCGTATCAGTCGGGGGAGGCGGAGTTAAACCCACGTTTGTGGATTGGATCGGGTTGGCATCGCCCCACGTGAGCCAGTACGAACTTGTATCGTTGTACCGATCGTAGTAGGAATTCGTGCCGTAGTTGCGGTGCGCGTAGAATTCGATAAACCATTTCGAGGAGGAGGAATCCGTCGTTTGCACCCGTAACGGCAAGGAGTGACCTTTATAGTAGAGCGCGGCGGTAGAGTTGTTTAATTGCGTGAGATCGATGCCGTATGCGAGAAGATCGGAGTAATTCAGGTGATAAAGTCCATCGATGATGACCGGGATGCGGTAATACTGTCTGCCGGTTTGGAACCACGAGGCTGTAGAATCCGTTTGCGCTGCAAGGAGCTCGCGAGAATCGATGCCGCGCCACGTTTGAGCTGCATCTGCATTCAGAATCAGATTCTTATATACGGGATCGAACTGCGGATCGGGCGTGGTAACCGGGCGCCATGCTGCTTGAATCGCTTGCGAAGATTTTCGTGTGTCCGGCTGGAAACGGATCCGCACCTTCAAATGCGTAAGACGTTTTAGTTGCGCAAGCGCGGGATTGTATTGCAACGGATAGACGAGAACCTTCACGGCAGAAAGATCGCGCACGCGGGCGACCTGACCGAGTTCGACGGTATTCTGCGGATAGAGCTGCGTCTGCGTTGCGTAAAATGATTTGCTCGTTCGGTAATGGGCAACCGCTTCGTGATTCGCATTGAAGGTATAGGATGGCGCCGGAGCAACCTGCGTTGTGGTCTCCAACGAAAATTTTGATTCCAAAATATCTAATACGGGCATCCTGCCGGGAGGTATGGCGATGAGGAACCCTTCGATGGGGAGTTCAGGCTTACCGGTATCGGAAGTCATCCCATTCAGCGATCCGGCGAACTGCCTCATCTGCTTGCCTTCTACCGTGATGAAATGATCGCGATAGACCTGCGGCTGAATATCCACAACCACCTGATCGGCGCTCGATTCAACGATGGTAAACGATTTCCGCTGAGCAGAGGTTTTCACGCCTGCAACGGAAACCGAAACTCCGATCATCAGGAAAAAAGCGATATGGAAATATTTATTCAACGATCCATTAACCATTCTTTGTAAAATTTTTTGCCGCCATTCGCTGATTCATAACACTCCACAGGAATTTCGGGTTTCCGAAGACATATCTTCCGAACAATCGTCCTGGTTCGGCAGCTAACCGGAAGATCCATTCGATTCCGAGGCGCGAAGCCCATTCCGGTGCCGGGTTTCTTATTCCTGCAGCATACTCGATGGCCGATCCGGCGGGGAAGATGACATTCACCTTCAACTGCTCGCGCCATTGTTCGATCCATGCTTCCTGCCGCGGAGTGCCGAATCCCACCAAAAGCACGTTTGAATTGGAGGAATTTACTCCTTCGACAATCCCTTCACTCTCATCATCGCGAAAGTAACCGTGGCGCGTACCGACAATCTTCAGGCGGGGGAACCTTGTTCGCAGATTCGCCGACGCCTGCTCTGCCGCTCCTTCAATCCCGCCGAGGAGATAGATACTATATCCTTTTGCTTCGCAATGTTCCGCGAGCCGCCAAATCCACCGCGTCAGTCCGGTTGGCGGAGGAAATTCTCCACCCAACAGTCTTGCCGCAACGCGCAACCCTTCACCATCAGGATAGGTGATATCCGCATCGTTCAGAAATGCGCGAAGAGATTCCGATTCCTGCGCGAGATTCACTGTATGAACGTTCGCGTATGCATAAACCATTTTTGCCTTTCGTTCGATTGCATCCGATACTGCCGCGAGGAGGTCATCGGAGGAAACCGCATCGACCAGAACACCCAGAATTTCGATTCGTTTACGGATCACGCCTGCCGTGCAATCCCATGTTGATGCACCCCGCCGCGAGCTTTCGCAACTGCCTCTACTACCTCATCGACGTTAATAAAATCCATGCACGGATTTTCGGGGCGTACGCATTTCAATTGGTTACACGGCGAACACTCAAGCCGGCGGTAGCAGTTAGCCGAGCCCTCGGGCCCGGTCAATTCTGGCGGCGCCGGGCCGAATAATCCCACCGTCGGGATCCGCATCGATGCTGCAAGATGCAGCGGACCGGAATCGTTGCCGATAAACAACGAGACCCGTTTAAACAGCGCCGGCATTTCGAATGCGCCATCGAGCACATAGACCGATACGCCATCAGGCAGCGCGTTCGATGTCATACCTGATTTCTTAATTTCGTTCGCCATCCCCATCAGAACTACTCGTGCGCCCGCCGATGCAAGCCGCTTCGATAATTCTACAAACCGTTCCACCCTCCACGCACGAAACTCCCAGTGCGCGAACGGATGAAGAAGGACTATTTCAGCGCTGTCTTGAAAACCAAGGCGCCGGAGTTTGAGGCGAACTTCATCGGCCGCCCCGGTGGAGATAT
>DATGFY010000062.1:0-2233 GCA_035308785.1 Bacteroidota bacterium
CGTATCCAATTCGAAGTCGGATCCGATGTCGAAGAGATCGTTGTCGATCAGACACGCTTTCGGCAGATCATGGTCAATCTGATCTCGAACGCCATAAAATATAATAAGCCAGGCGGCACGATCTGGGTGAAGCTTATGCGCGTTGACAATGAGATCGATGTGTCGATTCGGGATGAGGGGATGGGCATCAAACCTGAAGAAATGGGGCGGTTGTTCCATGCATTCCAACAGGCCTCGAACGCCGAGTACGCAGGCGAAGGTACCGGTCTCGGATTAGTTATTACCAAACGTTTGGTCGAGCTTCACGGCGGCAGGATTTGGGTTGAAAGCGAATGGGGGAAGGGCAGCACATTTACCTTCCGTTTCCCGATGGTTCTCCCCGGAGAGGTTGTCCAATCGGCGGACCAACTTATCCGCATCATCAACAATCAACCCCCGCCGGTTCTCGAATCGAACGAAAAACCGCTCGTGTTGATTATCGAAGATAATAGGCCGGCGATACAGCTTCTGGAAACGTATCTCCAGGAAGCTGGCTATCGCACTGCAGTAGCCGGCAATGGATTAGAGGGGCTTGAGAAGGCGAAGGAACTCCGGCCGCATCTTATCACCCTCGATATCTTCATGCCGCAGAAAGACGGCTGGCAGGTCATCCAGGAATTGAAGCGCCACCCAGTATGCAAGAATATTCCAATTATCATCATTTCCATATCCGATGAGAAGAAACTCGGATTCAGCATGGGCGCGGTGGATTATTTCGTCAAACCGGTCAACAAACGCGAGTTGCTCGATGCGCTCAGCCGCATACCGCTTCGGAAACCGGGCGGCTCACAGCCGAAAGTTCTCGTCATCGACGATGATAGGAATGCTCTCGATCTTATCGAAGTCATCTTGAACGGCGAAGGGTACGACGTTGTTAAGACCTTCGACGGGAAGGACGGCATCGTCCTCGCCGCCCGCGAAAATCCCGATCTCATCATTCTCGACCTGATTATGCCGGGCATGTCCGGCTTCAATGTCGCTTTTCAACTGAAACAGCAGGAAAGCACACGCCACACACCCATCATTATCCTCACCTCGATGGATGTTGATGAAGACACCCGCGAGAAAATGGCCGGCTATGTGAACAGCGTTCTCAAGAAAACGACCTTCACGAAAAACGACCTCCTCCGCGAGATTAACGCCGCGCAAAAAGTAAGGTAGAAACGTAGAGCGAAGCGCCCGCTTCGCTCATCCATGCAATAATTTCGCGGCATTTCGGCATTTTCGAGGTCTCGGTAAAGAGACTTTGGCCTCTATTGATTCCCTCCAAGTTTCTCTCTATATTTCAAAAACGTCTGTCACCAGCGCCCGCAACGCTGCCCTAATCATTATGATTTTCTGAGGATTTGCAGAAATGCCCAGATTTTCCCTCATTGTTGCGGCGATTCTTTCCAGTCTCAGCATTTCATTCTCTTCATCCCACCGTTTACATGGCCCGGTTCGTCGGCCACATCGGTTTTCCCCACGGCATGACAGGATCATGCAAAGGTTCTTGAGTCACCGCACCCGAATATCGCTTGGTTCTCACTCCATTACCGCGGGAAATGCGCAAGACCGCACAGTGCTCGGTGCTCCGGGCGATACTGTTGCTCTCGCATGGTCCTATCTCTATTCTTCAGGTATCCCATCTGCCAACGACCAAGCGACGGATCTTGCGATCGATTCTCACGATGGAAGCGTTTATGTTGCGGGCTCGAGTTATTCCGCCACAACCGGATTTGATATCCTCATTGTCAAATTCACTTCCGGCGGCGACACCATTTGGACACGACGATTTAACGGTCGAGGGAATGGCGATGATTATACTGCGGCAATCGGGGTGGATTCATCCGGGAACGTGATCGTGGTTGGAAGTTCCGCTGCCGTCGATACAACTGATGATTTTGTCACCCTCAAGTATTCACCGGCGGGAATTTTGCTCTGGACCAGATACTACGACGGTCCGATCAATGAATACGACGATCCGGCAGATCTGGTGATCGATAACGCCAATAACATCTATGTCACGGGCAGCAGCGAAGGGAGGGATACACTCGATGAGTACGCAACGATAGAGTACACAAGCGGCGGCGATTCGGTGTGGATGAGCAGATATCTCTCTGCCCGCAAATATGAATGCGATCCGCTCGGCATCGCGCTCGACAATTTGGGAAACGTGATCGTGACCGGTACGCGGTTCGATACGCTTGGCGTA
>DATGFY010000063.1:0-2723 GCA_035308785.1 Bacteroidota bacterium
CTTCATGCCGACATAGACGCCAAATGCGGTGACCGGCGAAGGATCTCCGCTGCCGCCGAGCGCACGATCGATACCGGTTACATATTTGGTTTCCATGCGGACATGTTCCATGTCGCGCACATCGGTGCCGACATCTTCGGCGGTAATATAGCGGCCTGCGAGACCTTCGACGAATCGGCCGTAAGTGCGGAAAAGGGTTTCGGTCTTATCTTTGTTCGGATCGGCGATAATGACTGCCTTGCCGCCGCCGAGATTTAAGCCTGCCACGGAGGCCTTGTATGTCATTCCGCGCGAAAGCCGTAACGCATCTGTGATCGCGTCTTCGACGCTATTATAGTTCCACATACGCGCGCCGCCAAGGGCGGGCCCGAGAGTGGTATCGTGTATCGCAATAATAGCGCGGAGTCCGGAATTCTTATCGGAACAGAAGACCAGTTGCTCGTGTTCTTTCGCTTCCAACGCGTCGAACATCGACTGGCCGGGTTCACCGTTAAGTTTAGGCACATTAAAATTGACCCGATTTGCAACTGCGGCATTTCCGTTTTTCGATTTCGAGCTGTGCTTCATACTCATTCTCAATTCAGGTTCGTGGTTGGGTGACGGAATTGTATAATTTACCCATTTTCTTCATCGAAAACAAGGATTTGGAAGCCATGTATGCGACTGAGGCGATTAAAGCATCGAAATTATTGGCATCGTGAGAACACGATATTATTTTCTTCTTGATTCTTATGTTAAGGAAGTGTATATATCCTATAGGACGAAGGACGAGGGTGGAAGGGAGAAGAATTGGAAAGGATTGCGGAATTCGGATTGGTGGGTTCGGATTTCCGAGCAAAGCAATCCCTGCCTCACCCCCTAGCAACTAAGACGCCCTCTATGATTCGCCAGAAATTTGCCATAAAGACTGCGGAGGCGGATAATGCGTACAGGGTATTCCGGGATTACACCTCACACTTATTCTGGATACTGTTCACTTTCATGCACATAGTGCCTTATAAATTCTAAAAAGACATCAAAAACACCCCCAATTTTTTACGATTTTTCCGGCTTAAGAAAATGTTTTTACAGAATTTGCGCTTAAAAAAATAAAAAATTTATACTATTAACAAAATTATCAATGCGTCACTAACTATCCAACGAAAGGAGCTTTGAGATGCGTAAACTTTTATCAATTCTTTGTTTGGTCGTATTCACAGCATTAGTATTCGGAGGCGACAAACGGGAACTTCCACAGGCAAAAACTTGTCCGTCGTTTGACAAGTTGAAGGCGTTAGAGGGATCGTGGAACGGAAAAGATGAAACCGGCAAACCGGTTACCGTGACATACAAAGTAATGTCAGCGGGAACTTCGGTGATGGAATCGCTGGATATGGGCGACCATGGAACGATGGTGACGATGTACACCACTGACGGATCGCATGTGATGTTGACGCATTACTGTTCGCTGGGTAATCAGCCGAACATGAAATGTTCAAAGGCTTCGGCTGACGGCAACACCTTGCATTTCGCATATTCCGGGGGCGCAAATATCTCCGGAAAGAAGGATACCTATATGAAGGCATTGGATGTGACGTTCACCGATGCTGATCATTTTACTCAGGCGTGGAGTTTATCGGAGAAGGGCGTGATGGGGCATCCGATGAAGATGGAGTTTGAGAGAGCAAAGTAATTGCCGATTGCCAATTTCTGATTGGCGATTTAAGAGCGAATAGAAAAGGGCGGCCATGGTGGCCGCCCTTCATCTTGATGTAGACTCTTGGTACTTCAACTCTTCCGGCTCACTTTTCGTTTTTCTTAATCAATATCTTCCACATCTTTTCGATGAGGTCCTGAAGACCAACGCCGGAGACGGAGGAAATTGGGATGGTGGCGATGCTTTTTTCGAATTTCAGTTTTTTCAACTTCCGGCCCTCTTTTTCATCCACAAGATCCATTTTTGAGATAGCGACGATGCGGGGTTTCTTCGTCATATCCTTGTGGTATGATGTGAGTTCTTTGAGAAGCGTTTTGTAATCAGTTGCAGGATCATCCGAATTTGAGGGGATGAGGAAAACCAGCACGCGCGTGCGCTCGATGTGGCGGAGAAATTCTATGCCCAATCCTTTGCCGGTGTGTGCGCCTTCGATTAATCCGGGCATATCTGCAACGACGAAGCTCTTATCTTCGGCGAAACGCACGATTCCCAAATTGGGGATGAGTGTTGTGAACGGGTAATCGGCGATCTTGGGTTTAGCGGCAGAAATGCGCGAGATGAGGGTTGATTTTCCGGCGTTCGGAAATCCGACCAAGCCGACATCGGCAAGAAGCTTTAGTTCGAATTGTAAGGTTCGTTCAATTCCCGGTTCGCCGTCTTCAGCGGTCCGCGGCGCTTGAATAGTGGATGATTTAAACTCCGTATTTCCTCGACCGCCTTTGCCGCCTCGGGCCACAACGACGCTCTCACCATCGGTGGTGAGGTCGGCAACCACTCTGTCGGTGTCCGCATCCTTGATGAGGGTGCCGGCGGGAACGCGGAGGAGAACATCCTCGCCGCTCTTGCCTGTTCTGTTGGAGCCTTGTCCGTGGTCGCCATGCTGTGCGAAATATTTCCTCTTATAGCGATAATCCATGAGGGTGGTGAGCTGCCGGTCGGCGCGAATAATGACATCGCCGCCTTTGCCGCCGTTCCCGCCATCGGGGCCGCCTTTGGGAATGAATTTTTCCCGGCGAAAACTCACAAT
>DATGFY010000064.1:0-2492 GCA_035308785.1 Bacteroidota bacterium
GAGCAGTATATTGCGAATCACCGTTTGGGCGACCGGGTGTTCCTCCGTGGATATACTGAAAACATAATTCCCTGGATCAATGGATTCGATATGATGGTGATGCCTTCGTATTACGAAGGATTCGGATACTCGGCGGTGGAGGCGATGGCGGCCCGGAAACCCGTAATCGGGACGAACGTTTCGAGTCTTCCGGAGATCATCGAGGATGGTGTTACGGGCATTCTTGTCGCGCCGCGCTCCGCGGAACAACTTGCCGATGCGATGGAACGCCTTGCAAACGATCCGGTGTTACGAATTTCAATGGGAGAAAACGGGAGGAAGCGAGCCGATGAGCTATTTACCGAATCGCGGATGATTAAAGAAACGGAGGCGTTCTTCCGGGAAGTAGCTGAGCGAAAACCGGCCGCGAGGTCTGCGCTTACATCTTCAGAGTAACAGTCACCGCATACGATTGATCATTCGCACTGGGAAGAACTGAAATCTCGGATTTACCGTAATTCAAATGTTCCACGAACTTTGTCGAATAATATCCGATGATTCCTCCGACGAATACGTCGCTTGCCCAATGCATGCGTTCCGTAATTCTGCTGATGCCGACAATCGTTGCGACTGAATACGACGTGTAGGTCACCCAGGGCTTATCGAAATAATCCGAGATCGTTGTCGCAGCGGCGAATGCCGAGGTGGTGTGTCCCGAAGGGAATGAATCGAAGAACGAAATGCCGTGTGTCGGCGTGCCGGTTTGCCGGAAGTACGCCAGCGGTCCGTAAAAGGTCCCTCCTGAGCGCGTTGCGAGGTTTGGGCGCTGCCGCCCAAACGTCTCTTTGAGAATCAAGGCGACCGTACCGCTGAACATGTACGATTCCAGACCGATCTTACCCAGTTGCAACGCCCGGTTGTCTCCCGCTGCCAGAGAATAGACCGTTGTCCCGCCGAAGAAGGCGAGAGAAGCTCCTCCATCTCCGAGGTTAGTAACGACGTGACTCACCTGTCCCATGAAATGATTCCGGTTTTTCCAATCGAAGAGCGCATCAGAGGTCTGCTGGTCGGTTTTGAAGAGAATTGCCGTCGTTGCCAATGAACCAACGACCAATACCGGTGCGGAGATGCTTGGGTGTGCGCTGCCGCCTTCCGCGGTTGGCTCTACGATAGAGGTGTCGCTGCTCGTTTGGGCAACGGAGGCGGAACTGCAGCTCAAAACGAGGAGAAAAACGCCCGTAACAATGACATTGCGTCGAAATCGCGCGGAAAAACCGAATTTGTGAGGGAACATATTCGTATAAAGGTAACCAAAGGGAGCATGAAATTCAAGGAAATCAGCAATCCACCTTGCCCATGATCGCCCTATCATTAAGTAATTACGCTGAGTAGCGGGGGGGCAAGTTCTCACCTTCCTTCTTGCCGCAGTGTTCCCCCGATCTTCACGAGAATCATCTAAATCAAAATTAATCAAGTAAATCAAGGTTAAGAGCTATTCTTTCGCAACGCGTAAATTCTGTATTTATATTATCTTAGCATCGTTTTTTGCCGCCAAATGTGCATGCAATTGGAGGGGTTTGCCCTCATTTTTTGCAAAAAGTGATCACTTCTGATTTTCCCTTTTCATGCTGCACCTTCAGCTTGCGTTCGCTTTCCTTCCCACAATATAATATAACCGTTTTAGATGAGAAAAGCAAGCGAATAATACTCTATACGTATGTTGGCAGGCGTGAATTGCCTCCCTCGCCCTTTTTCGTTAACTTCATCAATCAGCATTCATAAATCATCATTGCTTTCTTGAAGATTCCCCAGGAAAAAATAGAAGAAATCCGTTCTGCCGTCGATATCGTTGATGTCGTCGGCCAGCACGTGCAATTGAAGAAGCGCGGCAAGAACTATACAGGATTGTGCCCGTTCCACAGCGAAAAAACGCCTTCCTTTTCGGTTTCACCGGAAAAGAGCATGTACTATTGCTTTGGCTGCCACGAAGGGGGCAATGCGATTTCATTTTTGATGGCGTTCGAAAAGATCACATTTGTGGAGGCGGTGAAGTCGCTGGCACTGAGGGCCGGGATACCCCTTGAGTTCGAACAAGACTCGCAAGAATCCGCTGAGCGGGCGAAGATCAATGAGGATTTGTATTCGGTCTGCCAAACTGTCGCGAACCACTTCCGGCTCAACCTGACTGATACGAATGAGGGGAAATTTGCCCTCGAGTATTTTACAAAAGTGAGAGGTTTTTCCGCCGATACGGTCACAGAGTTTGGACTCGGTTATTCATTAAATGCGTGGGATGGGTTGGTGAACTTTGCCAAGACCGAAGGAATACCCTACCCGCTTCTGGAGCAGGCGGGACTGATTAAGAAACGCGACGACGGTTCCTATCACGATTTCTTCCATGGGCGCGCGATGTTCCCGCTCTATTCAACCACCGGCCGCGTCATCGGGTTTGGCGCCCGCAAAATCTACGAAGACGATCCGATGGGCAAATACATCAACTCGCCCGAAACGCC
>DATGFY010000065.1:0-2426 GCA_035308785.1 Bacteroidota bacterium
GAGGTTGCCGTAGTGATACTTACAGGTGCGGGTACAAAAGCATTCTGCACAGGCGCAGATATGAAAGAATGGAGTCAGGATTTTCTCCCCCATCCCGGCGATTTTTATAAATGGATGGGGGTCTTCATGCAAACATATGAAAAGCTCCGGAAGATCGGCAAACCAACCATTGCGCGAATAAACGGAATGGCAGTCGGCGGCGGAAATGAATTGCAAATGTCATGCGATTTGGCAATTGCGGCGAGCGATACGTTCATTAAGCACGTTGGCGTAGCACGCGGTAGCGTCCCTGCCGCCGGCGCTACACAATGGCTGCCAATTACCATCGGTGACCGCCGCGCACGAGAGATGATTATGCTCTGCGAAGAAGTCCCTGCGAAAAAAGCTCTCGAATGGGGTCTCATCAATCAGGTCGTACCCCGCAATAAATTAGATTCTGCTGTGGAGGCTATGGCGGAGAAACTCGTCAACAAATTGCCGGAATCGCTTCGTTACACCAAGCAACAACTGAATTTTTGGCGTGAATTTTCCTGGTCGATGACGATCGGCCACTTGCAGGATTGGCTCACCGTTCACACCGGTTCGGATGAAGTGCAAGAAGGTGTCCGTGCGTTCGTTGAAAAGCGTCCGATTGATTATCGAAAAGTTCGACGTGGAAAATCGAAATGATATTTATTCGGATGAACAGATAGCTCTAAGGTATCGATCGTTGTTAGACTTCATTAATCGGTTCAACACCCAGTTCGCCCGTTACATCTTTCCCATTGCTCTAGCGGTCATCGTGATCTTAACGCTTGGAGTGACGAAAGTACGGCGAAAGGAGACCCTTCAGTTATTTCTCCCCGGAACCCAAGTCGGCCTCATTCAACCTGCAGACGGCGTTCATGTTTGCCAACAGTGTCACTATTCCCCCCTCCGACCGGTTAATATCTTCCCGAATTGGGAAGGCAGCATGATGGCGAATTCCGCCCGCGACCCGATTTTTTACGCATCACTTGCAGTCTCAAATAAGTATGAATCCTCCGAGGGCGAATATTGCATCCGATGCCATTCACCGATGGGCTGGCTGGCAGGGCATTCAGAAGACTTTACGGGCCAATCGCTCACCGGCACCGATCTCGACGGCGTCCAGTGCGATTACTGCCACCGATCCATGGATCCGCTGAATCCCGATACGTCAGCTCCCGCGAACTCGTTCAGTGTTCCGGGCTACGGCAATGGGATGCACATGATGCAGCGTTACAACATCCCTAAACGCGGCCCGTATGACAGCTTGAATGCACCGCACACCACACTCTACCAACCTTTTTTCAAGACAAGTGAACTCTGCGGTGTTTGCCACGACGTCAGCAATCCGTTGCACGCCACCGAGAATCAAGTATTGTATAGTCCTCCCTATTCCTACGCCCCGCTTGAAAGAACCTACAGCGAATGGGCGATGAGCTCTTTTGCGCAACAAGGAGATGCGGGCACGTGCCAATCATGTCACATGAAAGATACATTGGGCTACGCATGCGTATATAATACAGCCCCCCTTCGTGCCGATATCGCCAGGCATGATCTCACCGGAGGAAATACATTCGTTCCCGATATCTTGTCCGATTTCTGGACGGGACTTGATACCATTCAGCTTCAAGTGGGAAAATCGCGTGCTACGGCAACACTTCAACGTGCAGCGGATTTGAACGTGGTTGCATATAAGTCGGGCGATTCGGTTATCGCATCGGTACGTATCACGAATCTGACAGGCCACAAACTTCCAACGGGATACCCCGATGGAAGGAGAATGTGGATAAATCTTGTTGCGTTTGATTCGCACGGCGATACGGTTTATCAGTCCGGTGATTACGATACCACTTCAGGGGATTTGTCGCAGGACGCACATTTGAAAGTTTATCAGGCGCTCCAGGGGTTGAGAGATTCTACTGCCAAGTATTACGGATTGACACCGGGCCCTTCGTTGTATTTCAGTCTCAACGATACATTGTTGTTCGATAACCGCATCCCTCCTGCAGGCTTCACCAATGATAATTTTCAGCAGCGCCTCGCAATGCCTGTCGGCGCATCCTATGCCGATAGCCAGAATTGGGATAAGACGAATTACACCCTCCCGTTCACGGCAACATCGGTTAGCGTTAATCTTTGTTATCAGACCATCAGTAAGGCATACATCACATTTCTCGATACGGCAAACGTTGGCAATACGTACGATTTGAAAAATTGGGGAGATTCCCTAAAAAACTCGTGGCAGCGGCACGGAAGATCGATGCCGGTTATCATGAATTCGCAATCTGTAGCCGTGTTGGATTCGATTGCGGGCGTCAAATCTGAACCAAAACCCGTCGAGTTTTCGCTGAGCCAGAACTATCCGAATCCCTTTAACCCGACAACGACTGTGCGGTTTACGCTGCGTAACAGGTCGCAAG
>DATGFY010000066.1:0-3486 GCA_035308785.1 Bacteroidota bacterium
CGAATGTTGTGCTCGACCCTCTCCGGCCGCCCCCGGTGTATGCCCGCGGCTCGATTCCAATTTATTCAGCACCGATGGGAGGAGGCAGCGCGATCGATCGCGCATTCTCGCGCGCAAACGCTCTGCAGAGCATCGCCAACACTCAGATGACGTTCATCGATAACAATAACGAGCAGATCGACCGGTACGAGGTGGAAATCAACAAGAAGTATTCAATACCGTTCGCCTGCTTCGTGTTCGTCTTCGTCGGCATACCGCTCGGTATTATGGCGCGGCGGGGCAATTTCGGCGTGGCGGCAACGCTGAGCATTGGGTTTTTTGTAATCTATTGGGCGTGTCTCATCGGCGGAGAGAAACTCGCCGATAGGGCCCTCCTCTCCCCGTGGCTCGGCATGTGGATGGCAAATATTATATTGGGCGTACTTGGCATCTACCTAACGCTCCGTGCCGCGCGTGAGAATGCCTACATCGATTGGGGAATGTTCCGGCGTTTCGTGCCGAAGTCCATGCGCGTTGACGACACTGTGGATGCCATAGAATGACCAGACTCGACCGCTACATTCTCAAGAATTTCGCTCTCACTGCGCTCTTTGCAACGGCCGCATTTGCGGTCATCTTCGTCGCCATCGACATGATGGAAAGTCTCGACGATTTCTTGGATCACAATGCTACAATCCCGATCATCGCGACGTACTATTTCTATTTCTTGCCGGAGATCATTAAGCTTATCATCCCTGTCGCGATGCTTCTGTCTGCGCTGTTCACCACCGGGCGGCTTTCGACATTTAATGAAATGACAGCGATGAAATCCTCAGGCATGAGCCTGTACCGCTTTATGGCTCCTCTGCTCATCTTTGCGTTACTTGTCAGCGGGGTTTCGGTCTATTTCAACGGATGGGTTGTGCCCCTGGCGAATAAACATAAATTTGCAATCGGGCGGACATATTTCCAGCGCAATATCGAATATGTCAAGAAGAGCAATATTTTTATCGCTGACAGCCCGACGCGCATTCTTTCTATCGGCATGTACGACGATCAATCGATGGTCGCGTACAATGTCAGCATTCAAGATTTCAGTCCGGTCGATCCGACGATGGTCGTTGCGCGGTACGACGCCAACCAGCTGCGGTGGAATGCCGGCTCCTCTTCATGGTTTCTCACCGACGGAGTATATCGGGAATTCTCCGGCGACAAAGAACACATCGAAAAATTCACCTCACGCCCGATCGGGCATCTGAATTTCTCGCCGGACGATGTTCGGAAGAAGGAAGAAAAACCTGATGAAATGGATTACAACGATTTAAGCGAGTTCATCCACAACCAGCAGCGAGCGGGTCAGGATGTTGCAAAGTGGCTGGTGGAATTATACGGCAAGATTGCATTCCCGTTTGCGAGTTTTATCGTCGTATTGTTCGGTGTGCCCTTTTCTTCGATCAAGCGCCGGGGCGGCCTCGGGGTCGAGTTCGGCATTGCCATCGGCATCTGTTTCCTCTATATGATCTTCCTGAAAGTCAGTCAGGCATTCGGATATAACGGCGACCTGAACCCCCTCCTCACCGCGTGGCTCGCCAACCTCATCTTCCTTGGCGCGGGAATTTATAACTTGGTGCGCGTTCCTAAATAGGTCCTGCGATGCATCGCACATCACTCTTATAGTCATTCTGAGCGAAGCGAAGAATCTCGTTCTTCACATCGAGTAAAAAGCGAGATTCTTCGTTCGCTTCGCTCCTCAGAATGACAATCCTATGGAATTTTGCGACTTTCTCGGTTTAGAAATCATAACGGAAGTTCGCCGTCGGTTGCGGCGCAAGGCCGTATGAGGTGGGAATAACATTCACTTTCAGCTCCGCGTGCAGCGCAGCGTTGTACCGCGTTGCAGACCAGTATGCGTCGAGCGCGCTTAAGATGTGATTAATCACCGCGACGCTTTCGTAGGTAATCGCGATATCGTAGTAATGGTTCGCATCGGCGCGCAGGTTGGCATAATACTGCTGCTCGCCTGCAGAGCGGCTTCCAATCGGCAGATCTGAGCTGGTGATTGCATTCAAATTCGCATCGTCCCATCCGGCGCTGAACTGATCATACTTTCCGATCAACTCGTAATACTGCTGTTGGTTGTAATACGGAAATTCGTGGGTGTAACCATTGTTCGCACCTCCTGCTTCGATCGCATCTTCCAAATTATGCAGTTTAACCCAACTGACATTATCGAATGGCGGTTTCGTCAAATGAAGGGTATCTGCGCCAGCATAATAGTTTGCCGGATCGACCTGTCCTTCTGAAAGCACCCCGGCATTGTCGTACGTCCATCGCAAATATTGGACAACACTGTAATGCTGGTTTGCATACGCCTCGAAAAATAGCGTTTGGTTGTCCCCTTTGGAGTTATAATGGAAATACTCTAACCACGAAAGCACCTCAACGCCTGCGAACACGCCTGCCTTGAGGTAATAGCCGGTGTACAATTCACCGGCGCCGGGAACAGCCGCGGAAAACAGCGCCGCCAGCCAGGGGGATTTTCGGCCGCCGCCATCGCTGCTGCCGGATTCGCCCTGCCAATCAAAGGCGTTATCGGCAAGAAGGCCCGTCTTCACCTGCGGAGGGGGTTGATTGATTGGACTGAACAAATCTACCGATGGGTTGCCCGTGAAATGGAACTCCTCCTTCTTTCCATCTCCCGCTTGCGCCGCAACCGTAAAGACAACAGTTAATGCTATGATTAAGTATTTCTTCATAGGTATCCTCGAATGGTTCTCTCGAAAACTATAACTTATCGCCAAACCGCAATCTGCACTCTCTCACTATCTTTCCTTCTTACTCTCTTACGCTATTCAGTCGAGGTCGAATCCGAACAATACTCCCAGATGGAAGTTCCACTCCTTGCCGTAGGTTACGCTGGCACCGGTGGTCGTAACAAATTCATTAAATGAATCGAACCCGTACGTCGCATCGAAAAATATCCGAGTTGGAAACGAGTAATACGAGTAGGCATCGAGACGGAGCTCCACGCCGGCATCGCGTTTATATTTCGGATCGTCGGAATAGGTCGCTTCCCAAGTATTCCCTGCATCGCCATAAAAGGAAGCGTAGAGTTTATCGATATAGATCTGCATGATACGTTTATCGATATGCTCCAGCACGGGAAATCTATATATTAAACTCGCGTAAGCATATCTATTGCCGCCGAGCGAATAAAACGGATACCCTTTCATCCCGCCGAATCCCCCAATATAGAAATTGAAGAACTGATCGACTGTTGGACCAAGAATTGCTCCGCCGTGAAGCTCTGCGGTCAAGACGTGGCTCCAGCCCGGAAGCGGCTGCTGTTCGCGCCAACTGCCTTCGAGGCGGTTGAAATTAACCTGTTCGTACTTCGGCAGAAGCAGACCGCTGCTTTGATCCAGCGTTTCGCTTCCCGATGGATCAAACTTGTTAAACTGGTAGTCGTACCTAATTTGGACTCTTCGACCTACCGGATTGATCTCG
>DATGFY010000067.1:0-2469 GCA_035308785.1 Bacteroidota bacterium
CCCGATCCGGACGACAGCGTGAGGAAGAATTGATCTTCGGTTCAGACGTTTAGAACCGGCTTCAATCCTTCCTCTCGTTTATCCCCTTTATAAAACACTCTTTCTAAAAATAGCCCCGATGGCGGCGCTGTGTATTGCGCCGGCTCCGCGCTGGAGTTCCGCAAGTATCCGGCGATATCGTTCGACGTGAGATTCCCTCGTCCCGCTTCTACGAGCACACCGACCATCTGGCGCACCAATTTCCACAAGAAATGCGATCCGCCGATACGGATCAGGATAAGAGTGCCCCGCTCCTCGATCAGCAGCTCATCGATATCGACTTTCGTCGATTTTTCTTCCGGGTCATCGGCGCTGAACGATTGAAAGTCGTGGAACCCCACAAACACCTTAGCCGCATCGCGCATCTTGGCGATATTCAATTCATCTTTCACCCACCACACATACCGTTTTCCTAGTGCAGTCCGACGGCGGGAAATCTGGTAGAGGTATGTTCTGCGGACTGCGTCGTGGCGGGCGTGAAACTCCGGCAACGCCTTCTCCACGTCGATGATATTGATATCGGCGGGCAGTTCGTCGTTGATTTTCATGCGCACAATATGCGGGGCGAGCATGGTTTTCACTGCGAGGTGGGCAACCTGACCGATGGCATGAACTCCGGCATCGGTTCTGCCGGAACCATAAAGCTCAAGTTCGTGCGTTTGGAATACTTTTCGCGCCGCTTCGGTCAGATCGCCTTGAACCGTCCGCGCATTTTTTTGAATCTGCCAGCCACTGTAGCGCGTGCCTTCGTACTCGATGAGGAGTTTGAATTTTTGCGTTCCGGGAGTGTTGGATTTAATCCGGGGCCCGGGCTTTTCAAAACGGCGATTGGTCGGCGGATAACGTTTATTCATGATGCGGCGTTCAGGACTCTTACTTCCCCGCCGGAATCGAGCGCTCAGGCTTTACTTGCCCGCGGTGGCAGGTCCAGCATCCGATGCCGGGATCTTTGCTGCTCAGATTTTTGATTTTGGCGATCTCTTTCGAATTGATGGCGCCGACCATCGCGAACATATCGCGCGCAACCTGTTTCTTGGGGTTGGTTTCTTTGTCGTACCCTTCGATGGCGTGGCAGTGCAGGCAGTTTTGGCCGAGATCCTTTGAGTAGTTCACCATGATATCGGGGATACGGCCCGCCTTGACAGATTTCATTACCTGGATATTCTTGAACACCTCGCTTGCAGGCAAATCTTCCTTGCCCGCGATTCGGTCGCGGAGATCTTTCACTTCCTGATCCTGATTGAATTGCTGCGCATCTTGCATCGCGACATTGGGTGTGGAATTTACCGTTTTGCCGCGGAAGCCGACGACTGCGGCTACGACAAGCGCCGCCACCGCTACTTGAATAATTCGTTTCATGCCATGTCCTTTCGCTATGAATCCTGTTTTTGTTTATTCGAAAATGAAATTCCTGTTTGTGATTGCGAGCTCCGCATGACGAGTGTAAGTACGCGAAACATTGGGATTGCCACGTCGTACTGCTTCTTGCGAAGCAGCACTCCTCGCAATGACGGCTCGGCGCGAGCGGTCACTCAACAACAATCTCATCGATAAATAGCCACGCCTTGTCGCCGCGGCCGATGTGCCACTGGGGAACGATCCCGATGTTCTTGGCAACTACCCGGATATACCGGGCGGAAATGTTTTGCAGCGTTTGCGGATACTCTTTAATATTGACCGGCTGCTGCTCCGCCGGCACAGGAATCGCAAACGAACCGGCGCTGACAAAATTTTTGCCGTCTTCCGAGGTGAAATATTCGACGCTTGTCGGGAGGAAGATCCAATCGGGGGTATTTTCCATGTAGCGCGTGCTGATTTTCGTCAGCGGCATCGATTTCCCGAGATCGATTGTCGCCTCGAGGTCGTTTTGGTGGAATCCCTGCCAATTCCCATCGTTGTACGATGCCGAACCCAATACGCCGTTGGTCAATGCATACGCGCCGCCACCATTGTATTCTTCATAGGGATATTTCAATTCCACCCGTTTCCCTACCGCTTTGTGTACGATTATCGTACGCGCGGAGATACTGTCCATCAGCTCTCCATTGCGGAAGTCGCCTGCGCGAATCGTCGAAGTCGAAGCGACGGCAAATGGATGCGCGTACTGCATCGAGGCAGTAGTTGGGGTGCTGCCATCGAGCGTGTAGCGTACGCCCGCGGAATCCAATTCCGACCGGAGCGCGACGGCAATCCCCTTCGTCACCGTATCGAGCGTTGTCATAATATTTACGAGATACGCGCTGTTGGCATAATTGTAGCCGAACTCACTGTAGCGCTTCATCTCTAGCTCTACTCGAGGCGCGAATCCGGCCCAACTGCGCCCCTCCTTTGCCGACCATAATACTTCCGCCATGGCTGCCATGCGGGGCATTGTCATATACTCGGCATGTTCGGACGTGGGGATATATTCCGACCAGACGTTCGCCTGCG
>DATGFY010000068.1:0-9077 GCA_035308785.1 Bacteroidota bacterium
AAGCCCGGGATGTTGCCGCTGTAGTTCGTCTGGTCTAATGACGTCATCGGTACGGTCTGTTCTACCGGTTGCGAGTTCGTGAAATACACGATCTCTGCATCGTTCACTCCCGCGTGTGTCGAATCGGCAAAATTGCAATCCGTAATGACGGCATTAACCGGCCTAACACCGGTGTTAAATGTACTGTGAAGCTCATCCACTTCCGGAAAATCCGGCGGTGTGTTCGATGTTGCCGTCAAGGTGTACCAGATCATTAAATTAAAATCTCCGCGCGCAAACCAGCCGTGCTCCGTCTTCGATGTATCAGTAGAATACGGGGCGGCGTGAGGCCGCAGTTCGTAAAACTTCCAGTTGTGCGACTCGTAATTGCCTTCGGGATTCTGAGGGAGACCGTCCTGGCTTGCCGCAAAATTGGTCGCCACCAAACTGCTGGGGTTGGAAGGATCGGGAAGCACTTTCAGCGTTACGAAAAACGCATCGCCAATATGCAGCGAAGGTGATCCGAGAACGCTCAAATCCGCCGAA
Source organism: Bacteroidota bacterium (assembly GCA_035308785.1). Taxonomy (GTDB): domain Bacteria; phylum Bacteroidota; class Ignavibacteria; order UBA10030; family SZUA-254; genus DATGFY01. Next base: position 526 of record DATGFY010000068.1, read on the forward strand.
CTGATTCCCTCGGTCGATATCTTAATTGGCACGCCAACGCCGCCGCCCCAAATCTCGGTACCGGTCGGTTGATACGTTTGGAGAGTGGTATCCCAATAACAGACCACGCTTGTGCTCGTACATTTTCCGCTGGCGGTATCTCGCGGATCGCCATGACCGAGTGGCTTCCAAGGCGCGCCGCCGTTGCTCGGGCTCAAGCTATCGAAGACAATATTATAGTTGTTGTAGCGGTAGGTGCTGAACCACTGTGCGACGATCGAATCGCCGTTCTGCGTATGGATCGTATCGTATTGAGTGGCGTCTTCAGGGAATGCGGCGACGCCGTCTTCCGGATCGTTCGAATCGTTAAAATAGCCCCAGAACAATCTCTCCGGAGGAAGAAACCCGCCCTGACCGGGGCGATGACCAGGGTAAATGTTCGAAGTAAAAATTCTTAGGTTCATTGCAGAATCCGCTCCACCGGATCCGGACGCCGATCCAATGAAGAAGAAAATCGAGTCAAGCGTTCCCGCCGTCTGCGTCTGGAACCAATCTGCAACGATGTCGCGACGCTGGATGGAGTTATCTATAGTATGATTATAATCGGCCGGATTGAAATCCGTCGATTGGCGAACCGGGTTACAGGTAAGGCTCGCTTCGCGAGCCTTCTTTTGTTTCATAAAATCCTGAATCGCCTTTGGAACACTCTTGCCTTTTGCGACCGGGATTGCATCGTTCCACGGGCTAAACAGAACGCGTTTCTGCCCGAAGCTGATGCAACTCAATATGATAACAAGGCTCAGTAGTAACCGAACTCTCATGGATGAAACTCCTTTCAGCGTGGATAACTATCGTGTGATGGACTTGAGGAATTAAAAAAAGACGTTTGGATAATGCGGTAAATCTCGCTCTAAAAAAATTATGCGCTACGTGAAGAAAATTCTCTATTTCAAGGTCAGATGCAATATAACCGTTTTCCAAAAATTTGTCAAGCATTTTTCATTTAATTGTGAAAATAATTTTGGCCCCAAATATGAAGGAATCGGCATATTTAACACAGATTTCGCTCAGTGTAAAGATGCTGTAAACAGCCCTTTTTTTGATAATATAAGGCGGAGGTCAAAAACCAAATTGCAACGAGATGATGTGGTTGCCGTTGAAGTACTGAACTACTCGATATGCGTAATCAAGAGATACGTTCACACCGCCGATCGTTGACTGAAGTCCGATCCCTCCTGCAGGTCCAAAAATATCGGTCGTCGCTTGATCTTGTGCAAGAAAGTGGAATCCGCCGCGGAGATAAAGAAAATTCGAGTATTGAAATTCAGCGCCGAATGAATACTCGTCATCGGAATAATTGTTGTTAACGAACGCCGAAGTCATATTCAAGCTTGATCCATCCGATACCATAAATTTATATCCCATCCCAATTTCAATCGTGGAGGGAAGATCGTCGGTGGAGGCAATAACGGCAACTTGAGAACTTCCTCGGGATGAATTATCGATTGATCCGTTTTGAATCAACCCGCTGCCGCCGTATTGCAATGGAGCTCCGATGTTCCGAACGACAACGCCGAGATTCAATCCGTTAATCCCACCCAAACCCATATACTGCAAACCCGCCGTGAAGGCAAATCCCGTTGTTGACACCTGTTCCATATTCTCGATGAGATAGTTCGCGGTCAATCCGAATGCAATATGGTCGGTAATCGCGCGTGAGATAGTCGCCCCGATCACAGTGTACGACGGCGTTGCGAACTGACCCGTGCCGTCGGGTTGATCGGCAGTCGTAATGGGAATCTGCCCGAATGAAATCGATTTGATACTCGCCGCGGCTTGAACAATATCAGAAATGTTCGTACTCAGCGCAGCGTAATCAACCCCGATATCCGCTAGATACGTCATGTGGGACACCATTGCATTTGTGCCGTCCGTTTCATGCGTAAGTCCTGCGGGATTCCAATATGCAGATTCGAGACCCGCTACCGTTGCAAGCGATGACCCTCCGAGGGCGATAACACGGGCGCCAACTGGCAGCAACAGTTCCGATCCCGCAGATGTCCCGGCTTTATCTCCCCTACCGGCAAATGCAGCGGTTACAGAAAAAATTGCGCCGATGAACAAGGATTTTACAATGTTACCAAACATCGTCAGTTCGATTGGAAATACCGTTGTTCCTGAACGACCATTAATTTCAAAATCTTTGACCCCAAAGATATCCCGCTGGCGTCTTTCAACTCCATGTGCACCAGATAAATACCGCTTGCCGCCGGCAAGGCATTCTCGTTATTGAGATCCCACCGAACAAACTGCCCTCCTCCGCTCTTCACTATAGTCTTGACGAGAACTCCGGCGAGATTAAATATCCGTATCGTCGCATTTTCAGGCAAATGGCTAAAGGTTACGAATTTATCCGTCCGGCTTTTTTCGGCGGGATTGTATCCGTAATACGGATTTGGGAAAACATTGATTTGCTGAACTGCCGTTTGAGCTGCAGCATAATTATTGGTGGAATAAGCCTTCGGCACAATAAGCTTTATATCCCCTGGAAAAATATCCTTGAATTTCTTCAATCGAATTACAGTCCCCCGTGGAGCAGGAATGCCATCCTGATTGACATCGACGAGGTATGCTCTCCAAATTGTCATCCGGCTATCAACTCGATCGATACGGGTACTCGCCCAGAGTATTCGCTTAACAGTATCGCTCGCAGTTTTAAATGGGATGTTATCATCGTACCCTCCTCTTGGATAATATCCCGTAGCCTGCGAAACGCTATCGGCAAAAACCGAGATCGGGTAATACTCCAGCAATGTCTTACCGTTATAGATACGATTAAGTAAATTGCTTGGCCGCCAGATGCTGTCCGCCTGCCCATCGCTCACAGTCCCATAGACTTCGCGGGGAACCTGTGTGTAGCGGTTAAGCTCCCACAATGTAAACGGTACCCGCCGCCACTTTGAATACGGCACGCCGCGCGGGTCCACGAACAATGTCCAGCTAGAATCGCCGGTAAAGCGCCACTCGATATCCTGATCGTCCAATTTGCCGCCCGATAGAGTATCCAGAATCGATGTTCCAGCGCCTACCACCATCATATCGCCGGCGCTGTTCGGCACATTGAAGATCGATTGCTGTGTTTGGGTGCCCCCGTACTTGGTTAGATACACCCCGCTCACGCCTTCATGCGGTGATTCGACGGAAATCGTAAATCCATCGCCGAGTACCCGTTGCGGTCCGGTATTTACATCCAGCCCCCGAATGAGGGTATCGAGTTTTGCGAGATCGATCAAATCCCATGTCGGCTTTGCCGACAAACTCACGCGGTGAAAGACGAGCTTAAAGGTGTCTCCATTTTCTTGCGCGGGATTATAATAGACTACGCTAATCGGCGCCTCATTAACCCCCACGAGGTTGATAATATTTGTCATCGTATCCCCGACCGCATACGGATACACTGTTCCTGGATCGGGAGAGTGCGGCACTACTGTTCGCAAAACCTTTTGCGATTCGATGTAATGATTAGAGACGAGCGGGGCAGGATTGTAAATCAGCGAAGTGATCGTATAATAATAGCTTTGGCCATTTACCAGCGGCTTATCGCGGAAAAGATCTTTTGTCACCTGAATGCTTCGGGGGCCGTTCAGATCGAACGGAGGGAACTGCATCACCGAACTGGAGGTCGATGAATCGGAGTACTGGTAGATATTGTATCCGTAAAACTGATATCCACCGGAGCGATACGATTCGGTCTTGCGTATCGTTGCAGTATCGGTTTCCCATTCCAGAATGGCGGAATTAGCAAAATCTGATACGGTTACGTCAGGCGGTATAAGGCTATCAGGTTGACTGAACGAAAAACCATAAAAATTTTGCGCCGCGTCGTCGTTCGTCCGCATCGATGTAATTGCATCGAGATGATCTTTGCCCGTGCCGCCGACCAGAGCGATCACCACTTCCTGCGTATCTCCCAAGGTGAGGCGGAACGGTCCGGCAGATTCGATTAATCTCCGATCTCCCGGAACAGACTGCCGTCCATCGTTCCACCCCGTGTTCGTCACCGGATCGCCGGTCAGAACGAACCGCTGACATTCATTTAGGAACGGATCGGTGAAACATGCGGGGTTGCGCACGGGCCTCGGTCGGAAACCATGCAGAATATTTGTCCATTGCGCCACAGGCGAGAATCCCGGGATTCCGGTCGAATCTACTTCATAATACGCATTGGTGAAGATCAACGCCGATTGGACGGGGATATTACGATAGTTTGGAATAACGCCGAGGTTCCATTGGGCAGTTGATCCCGGGGAGTAGATCCGCGGCCCTTGTAAAAAATCGTACCCGAAAGCGGGAGGCACGATGTTGAAATCGCTATACTGAAGATCAGCATCCTGAGAATTGTATGCATATCCTAACGACCGTATGCTGTCGTAGCCGGCATAATCATCGGAGTTATCGCCAATGTTTGGGTTAGACCATTTCCCCAGATACATTGAATCGACATACGCGCCTGCTCCTGTGCTCGCGGTGCCTTTATAGATAAGGCGGTAACGTTCAAAAATCACATTGCTGAGTTCCGCAGGAGACTTGTATGCCCAGCACGTTACTTGAAGTTCCATCCCGAGCGGGATCGATCCGGCAAATTGCGATACACGATTCCCATCGAGATCGTTGCAGACGTACCAAATCACCTCATCGGCGCTGCCCACGCCGGGTTGATCTGCCCCGGCAGAGCCTGACGTATCCGGCTGATATCCTGCAATGCCGTTGTTCTCAATGAATGGTGCGCCTTTTTGCCACGGCCACTCCATCCAATCCCGTGCATACTGTGCCCTAAGCGTGCTTACGTCATTATCAGTAACGTCATAGATAGATTCACCCAGAAGGTCTGCAACGTCTTGCCGCAAGTCTGCGGTTTTCCAATCCCTGCGGATGCGATAAACGCGCACCCCGTCGTTGCTCGTATCTTCGGTGATTCCGGGGGCCACGATCGCCCCACGGGTTGTGCCGACTGTTAAATCCTGTCCGCCGACAACGGTTTGTAATGTGTTCCCATCGTGGAGGAGCCCCCCCCAGATCAGTCCGCTGGCATAGACAACGGTGGAAGTCCCCCGAGGATAGATGACACCGGCGGTCTGGGTCAACGGATTGCGCTCCATCGTCCCATCATCGCTGACCCACATCTCCATATTATTGATATTCAGGAGGGTGTAATGCGGACCCGCGCCGAGGACCTGACGTCGGAACTTTCCCTTCGAAGCGAGATCCTTCGTAAACACGTTTGCCACAATGGGGAAACAACAGAAGAGAACCACAACGGTCCGGACAATCGCCGATCGCCATGCGGTCGGGATGGCCGGTTTATTCAACAATACAACGCGCACTTTTTATAAAAAGAAATTCCCTCGAAGATCGAAATTAATGTTGTTCAATGTACGCAAAAGAATCCGAATTCGCCAAATAAAAATGGCGGACAAACTTGTCCGCCATTAGTCTTGGGAAAGACCAAAAGGTCGCTATTTCATCAGCAGCAGTTTTTTCACTGCGCTGAACGAATTCACCCGCAAGCGATAGATATACACCCCATTCGGCAGATTCGAGGCATCGAACATCACCGTCCGGTATCCCGGGCTTTGCACCCCATCGACCAGCGTCCGTACTTCCTGGCCGAGCATATTAAAGACCTGCAATACCACATGTCCCTCCTTCGGCATCGAATAGGTGATCATCGTCGTCGGGTTGAACGGATTTGGGTAATTCTGCAGCAACTCGTATCCCTTGGGAATGTCCAACGCTGTACCCGGGATTTTCACACCATCGACGGCGCCGTATTCAACAATCATCAGGACATGCATTGACGGATCGGTGACGGTTGCGACGCTGTCCCGATCCATGCGAACGAATACGCTCGAGCCGCCCGAAAGGTCCATGATCGCCATGCTGTCCGCGTGGGCGCGCACAGTCGCCGGACTCCATGAAATCGTCATCGGATAATCGCCTACGCCGGGCTGGAAATACACTCTAAACGTATCGACCTGCGTGTACGTAACGAACGGTAAAATATTCACGCGCAATCCCTGGCCGATCGCATTGGGTTGGGATGGTATGTTGATGAACCGCGCATCGAATTGGCCGAACGGTATCGGCGGTAGCTCGTATTCACCGAACGAAGGATCGATTCCGTATGTTGCTCCTTGAGCCACGCCTGCGTAGATCGTATCGCGCTCAGGACCCGTTTCCGCGACCGCAATCGGAAGTGAAAAGCTGGGGATACCGACCGGTGTTGTCGTAAATTGCCACACTGCCGAATAAGGCCCCCACCCCGCTTGATTATGCGCCCGCACGCGCCAGTAGTATGCCAATCTTCCATGCAGCGCGTTAGTCACTTGTCGGCTGTTTAACGTATCCATCGTGTCTGATTCAACCATCTGCGTGAACCCCGTATCCGTTGCCAGATCGAACTCATAGGTCGTAGCTCCCGAAGGTATTCCCCAGACAAACTGAGGCGTAATGGAGACGTATGCTGCATTATTATGCGGACTCACGAGAATAGGCACCGACGGAGGCGTCAATGTTGTGAAACTCCATGTTGGAGAATAGGCGCTTCGGCCGACATCGTTCTTCGCCCGCACTTTCCAATAGTACGTCCGGTTGTCCGCCAGCAAAGCGGATATGCCTATCTGAAAAGTCACGGTCGTTATGCCTGAATCATCATAAGCAATCGCCGCAAAATTAGAATCGGCCGCGACAACGAGCTCGTATGAATCCGCACGATCAGATGAATCCCATTTCATCACCGGATTCAAGACAACGCCGCCGGCGGCATTTGGCGGGAACACGAGGACCGGAATATCGGGGCTGGTATTAGGCGTTGTGGTGAAGCGCGCCATTGCCGATGCACCCGTTCCGGCATCGCCAAGTCCGTAGACGCGCCAGAAATAGGTCGTAAGGGATTTCAATGGCCCGATCGGTACGAAACCGACCGATAAGGTATCGGTAAAAATAATATTCGCCGGGGCAAAGGTGGAATCCTTAGTCAACTGGACAACAAACCGTTTCGTACAAGGATCAGCTCCATGCCATACTAGGGCAGACCGTTCGGGAATACTGTCTTGACGATCGGACGGAGCAACTAAAATCGGCGGAGCCGGAGGCACGGTGGCAGTATGGAAAAGGCGTCCGGCCGAGTAGGCACTTGTTCCCGCTGCGTTCTTTGAGGAAACTCTCCAGTAATAGCTCGAGCAAAACTGGAGTGGCGGAGGCGTGACGGAGGAATCCGTGATTGTAGAATCGTTGAAGAGCGGCGTGGCAAATGTCGCGCCGGTATCCACTTGCACGTGATATGTCGCAGGATCATTCGATGCATTGAACCACTTCAACAATGGCGTGGAGGAAGAGACGATTTCACCCACTCCCGGAGATATTTGGCTGGGTACCCCCGGAGGAAATAACAGCGTCGTAAACCTTCGAACGATTGAAGCACCTCCCGCACCTGCATCGCCAAGCGCATAGGCACGCCAAAAGTAGGTTGTGAGGGAATTCAACGGCCCCACCGGCACTGAGCCGCCCGATAGTGTATCGGAGAAGATCAGATTTGGTGCAGCAAAGGTTGAGTCTTTCGTGAACTGGACGACATACCGTTTTGTACATGCATCCACTCCTTGCCATGAGAGCGTCGTTTGCTGAGCGACACCGGCTTGTCTGTCGGCTGGAGAAAGCAGTGCAGGCGGAGAAGGTGGCACTGTGGCAGTATGGAAAAGGCGTCCGGCTGAATAGGCACTTGTACCCGCTGCGTTCTTTGAAGATACCCTCCAGTAATAGTTCGAGCAATACTGGAGCGGCGGAAGCGTGACCGAAGAATCCGTGATCGTAGAATCATTAAAGAGCGGCGCGGCAAATGTCGCGCCGGTATCCACCTGCACATGATATGTCGCAGGGTCGTTCGACACAGTGAACCATTTCAGTACAGGTGCCGAGGAAGCAACAGTATCGCCCGCTCCGGGTGTAATTTGAATGGGTACTCCGGGCGGAAATAGTTGGGTCGTAAACCTTCGGACGATTGAAGCACCTCCCGCACCAGCATCGCCAAGCGCATAGACGCGCCAGAAATAGGTGATCAAGGAATTCAGCGGTCCGATGGGTAAACTGGCGCCGGAAAGAGTATCCGAAACAATATTGTGCGAAGGCGCAAACGTGGAATCTTTTGTCAACTGGACGACGTACCGTTTTGTGCATGCATCCACTCCTTGCCATGAGAGCGTCGTTTGCTGAGCAACGCCGGATAGCCTGTCGGCAGGTGCAAGCAACGTGGGTGGAGAGGGCGGTACGGTGGGCGTATGGAAGAGAATTCCTGCAGAGTAGTTGCTTGTTCCCGCTGCGTTCTTTGAGGACAGCCTCCAATAATAGATCGAACAATACTGGAGAAGCGGAATCATAACCGAGGTATCGGTAATCGTAGAATCGTTGAACAATGGCGCGGCAAACGCCGCGCCCGTATCAACCTCTACATGATACGTGGCAGGATCATTCAACGCGGTGAACCATTTCAGTACAGGTGTCGAAGAAGCAGCGGT
>DATGFY010000069.1:0-3180 GCA_035308785.1 Bacteroidota bacterium
GCCCGCCTTGAACACAAGAATACGCGAAAGTTCTTCGTTCTTATAGACCGTCGAACCATCCCACGTAACACTGCGGATAAAGTATTGGGGGCCTTCGTGAACGTTGATCAGGATCGAGATCATCTTCTTATCTGCGCTATACCAAGTCGAATCAGAAGTGACTTCGGCATCGAGGTATCCACGGTTGCGGTAAAACTTGACGATCTTTTTTTCGTCACTTTGAAGCTTGTGTTTATCGAACCGGGGATGGGAGAAGATCCCCCACCACGGCTTTTCCTTGTTATCGTCCATCGCACCGCGCAGATCGCCTTGCTCGAATGCAATATTCCCGTTGAAAATGATTCTATCGATCTGAACTTTGGGTCCCTCGTCAATATTGATGACGAAGCTGACTTTATTTGATTTCGTAGAGTCGGTCGTCGCAGGGGTTGAAGTAGTAATCTTCGCAAGGAGATGTCCTTCATCGGAGTACAGCGCCTTGATCTTTTCGACGGAGGATTCTATGAAGTCAGGGGTTAATACTTGTCCGCTGACTATCGACACCTTCTTCAGGATGTCGTCTTTGCTGATATCGTCCGCTCCGACAATTTCCACTTTATCGAGCCGTGGATATTCCGTTACATGGATGACCAAATAGACGCCGTTTTCGATCTTATGATCGATCAATATTTGGACGTCGGAAAAGATATGCAAAGCCCATAGCCGCAATATTGCCTGGCGAACCTGATCTCCGGGCATGGTAATTTCTTCGCCAATCTTCAGGCCGGCGTTATTGATAATTGCGTTCGGATCGGTACCGCTCTTTGGGCTAATTCCATCAACGGAAATTCCCAGTATCTTGTACGTCACAGTCTTCGGTGCTTGGGCGGCCGCTGTGCATAGCAACGCCAGAAGCATCGCCAGCAAAGAAATCCAACGTCGAAACATGCGCGGAGATTGGCTGCGCCGCCCCGCAAAACTTACATTCAGGGGAGAACGATAGAAAACAATGATATGCTTATTCAAAGATATGTTATCGTGATACTGTTCGGGCAAGCCGGGAGGGAATCGGCGGTTTGGTTTTATCGGTAACTTGTTCGCTGACGAGACCGAATCGCCGTTCTCGCTGCTGGTAGAGCCGTATTGCATCGTACAGATTGCCCCGGCGAAAATCGGGCCAGAAACAATCGCTGATAACAATCTCGGAGTATGCTAACTGCCACAATAAAAAATTGCTGATACGGAATTCCCCGCTTGTCCGAACAAGCAGATCGGGATCGGGGACATCCTTCGTCGAAAGATGGTGCTCGATTACCTTGTCGTCAATCTTGTCCGGGGATAATGCGCCGGATTTCACTTCATCGGCGATAGAACGGACGGCGCGAGTCAAGTCCCATCTTCCGCTGTAACTTAGAGCGAGATAGAGATTGAGCCCGGTGTTGTTGCGCGTACGGTCGATGGCTTCCAATAATTCATCGCGGACGGCTTGCGGCAGAGCAGTGATCTCGCCGATTGCGTGGACACTCACGTTGTTGCGGTGAAGCTTATCGGTCTCGTCGCGAAGTGCGTGCATCAAGAGGCGCATGAGCATGGAAACCTCATCTTCAGGCCGTTTCCAATTTTCGGTGGAAAATGCATACAGAGTCAAATAGCCAACGCCAAGCTGGCCGCACGCTTCGACCGCATCGCGTACGGATTCAACTCCTTCGTGGTGGCCGGCGATGCGCGGGAGTCCGCGCTGCTTCGCCCACCTCCCGTTGCCATCCATGATAATGGCAATATGGTTTGGAATGCTACCGCTTTGACAAAGCTCTTCCTGCTGCTTCTTGTCCGCGCCCGTGGCTTGTTTACCGCTCCGTACAATCACGGCAACAAAATACCTTCAAAATGATTGATTTTCAAATTTTTTCCCACCAAATTTACGTTTTTTTCGCTGAAAAAACAAGAAATACCGCCAAACATTAATCAGTGAACGGTTGCGATACAAAGAACACTGCGTATATCGTTTTAGTTCAATGATTTAATGTTTATTGTTAAATAAAAAACCCCGCAACGGGCGGGGCTTGAAAATGGCCAAATGCGTCTTATCGTAGGGGCACGTTACAACGTGCCCCTACATAGGACCATCAATTCCGAGAATTCTTATTCCTTCTGTCTGAGTCCTTCTGCCACTTTCTTTGAGGGTTTTCATAAATGTACTGACGAATAGCATTTAATTCTCTCTCGTTACGGATAACGCGCTCGTAGTAATTGCGTTGCCAGAACGGAGATCCAGGCATATTTCTCATTTTATTGATTCGAGCAGTGGAGGCGGACTTAAAAAGTCGAACGATTGTTGGAATGGAATTGGACGTGGGTTTCCCAAATCGCTCGATTGTAGGGGCACGTTGTAACGTGCCCCTACTCTGCGCGTTCGATTCTTGTTCAGTCAGAATGATGATTCCATGAAGATGATCAGGCATTATTACATATTCATCCAATTCCACACTCGGCCTTAGATTAGAAGTGATTTTCCATTCTTCATCCACTATTTGACCAAAATCGTTCAACTTCATTTCCTCTGCCAAAACCTCTCCCATCAAACATTCTTGGTCATGGGTGCAGATTGTAATAAAATATGCACCACCCTGAGTGTAGTCGAATCCCTTCAACCGAATTGATCTACGCCGATGGCGATCCGAATGATACATTGCTAATTCCCTCCCGTGCTACATCGGAGTTACCTTGGCCACAACCATCCGAAGAAGCCCGCGGTGAGCAACGCATATATCAAACCATCAACGGATATCTTGATGGTCGTGGACCATGGCCGATGGTACCAAATCGACATCTGCCACAACGCGACGGAATATGATAAGAACGCGGAAACACCAGTAAATCGAAACACCTGCAGATACTCCGCGCCTTGAGGAAGCGCCCGACCCGCAACATACCCGGCGAAGATTCCGACTACGACGCAATACAGAAACCATGAAACGAACGTCTTTCCCATCGTAATAGGTCCGCTTTTCCACATCGAGAGCATGAACACGGGACCCTTTTTCATCTTTTCGGCAAACTCAGGCGACTTCATATCCTTTTGATCCGCAGGCCTGGGAACCATGTAATCGCCCGCCGGTATGTTTAGCGGGCGTAACAGATCCATAACTTTGTCTTCGTTAGGCATTTTCGGATAATCGTTCTTATGCCACGGCAAGACCA
>DATGFY010000070.1:0-2310 GCA_035308785.1 Bacteroidota bacterium
GCAGCGGCAATGTCCGAATACGATCGTGTTTGCGCGTGAGGAATTCCCCGGAGCTGCTTCCACACGCTTTTTTCAAACGCAGTGCCTTCGACGATGACCGGGACAGAAAAGCGCGTTCCTCTTCCTTCGAAATAGTCCTTCAATTCCCGCTCGACGATGTCGAGATATTTATTCTTCCCCGGAACAATGGTTCGTGTATGTTTAAGGGTCTTCAGTTCCCGTTGAACGCCTTTGCTGTCGGTGAACTCAAGCAAGTGCAGTCCCTTATCGTCCGCAAGCGCGATCATCGGTCCGAGCGGCGTTTCGAACCATTTTGCGAAAAGGCACTCGACGTCTTTCCCTTCGCTCGGCGAAGCTCCGAAAATGTTCTTGAACGCATCGAAAAAACCGCTGGCAGATTCGTAGCCGCTTTCAATCTGAGCGCCGATGACTGATTCGCCTTTATGAACATCTGAAAGGGCCTCCCCCATCCGCCGAGCGCGAGCAAAGGCGGCAAAGGTCATTCCGTAATATTTCTTAAATTGGCGCCGCGCCGTCGTCGGGTCGATTCCGAGCGATTGCAATTCTGCTCCGCTGAGTTTGCCGCGCGGAGAAGATTCTATCCGATTGCGAAGGCGTTCTATCACTGCCGGGGGTTTCAGAATTGATTCTGCGGGTTTACAGCGTTTACACGGCCGGTAGCCCGCTTCGACGGCTTCCTCCCGAGATGGGAAAAACTCGACGTGATCCTGCTTCGGCTTTCGAGCCGGGCATGTTGGTCGGCAAAATATCCGTGTTGTCTTCACACCGGCGAAAAAGACGCCTTCGTATGTTGAATCGCGCGCGACCAGGGCGCGGTACATTGTTTGAGGGGGAGGCAGTGTTCTTAGCATGATCGATTTACTGGTAATATCAAAAGGTTGATTATCAATGATTATAATATACGAAGCGTCGATGGCCGATGCATCCGAAAAACGGGCATGGAATTCATGAGGCAAATCAAGATTTCTGCCTCCGTCATGGCAGTTTCCAGAGCCGCTGAGTGAAGGAAAAACAGGCGAAAATAGGTTAATTGATTGGATTTGGCCAAAAAATAAATAGGGTTTTCCCTATTGACCTCTCAGCGGTATCTATTTATATTGCGGGTGAGGAATAGCCCCGTAGCACTGCAAATTTTGCGGTTTTGCTTACATCATAAAGAGGTGCACCATGAACTTTTCCAAATCCCTATCTCCATTTCGATTTGCGCTTGTTGCCGCGTTATTGCTTCTCGTCGCGGGTCAAACCTTTTCGCAACACAAACTGCCCCAGCGTGTGCGCGAATACTTACGGATCAATCAACTCCAAGGGCGCAAGCCTTCGACCGTTGCGGAAATGTTCCCATCGAAAGTGAAATATCTTTCGAACGGGAAATATATTCCCGGCGATCAAATGAAGATCGTAGGAATTCATGAGGACACGATATTTGCATCCGCGTACGGCGATGGGACAATCAGTCCATCGGATACTGTCATCGTTCCACAAGACTCATCGGCAACTTTCACCTTCTCGCCTTTCTCCGGTAACATACTTGATTCGATCGTTGTCGATGGTATCAATGTTGGAGTGTTGCCGAGTTTTACCATAAACGACATCGTTGCAAATCATACCATCAGCGCGTACTTTGGAATCGATAGTTCGATAACAGTCGATTCAACGACGTTCACGCCGACAAGTATTTCCTTCCCCGGCGTGTGGGCAGGGTACTCCAAATGGTTCGATTATAATAACGATGGCCAGGTCGATGCCGTCGTCATGGGTCCGTGCGGACCCTACGATACGAACTACGTCGCAAAGATCTATCAAAACACCGGTGGAGTGTTCACCGATATAAATGCCGCAATCCGCGCAGTCGGCAACGAAGAAGGCGTTGCGTGGGGAGATTATGACAATGATGGGAGCATCGATCTGTTCGTCACCGGATCAACTTCCGATAGCGATGGGAATCCCGTCGCCACGCTATATCGCAACGTCAACGGAATTTTTGTTGCTGATACGGTCAATCACTTCATGGGACTTCAGGGGACCGCCGCTTTCGTCGATTACGATAACGACGGCCAACTCGATCTCTTCTACACCGGTTCGCCGGATAATGGACAGACATTTTACTCTAAGCTCTATCATAATGACCACGGAGTATTCACCGAAGTTCCCACCAATATCGTCGGCGTATGGGGAGCAAGCTTTGATTGGGGTGATTACGACAATGACGGCGATATGGATCTGATACTTACCGGTTACAGCATCGCAACCTCAACGACCAGCCGGATTTACCGCAATGACGGCAACGGC
>DATGFY010000071.1:0-4606 GCA_035308785.1 Bacteroidota bacterium
TGCATCGAAATCGATTTTGTTTTCGATACCCATTGATCTCATCGGCACACCGGACTCGAAATGGCGGTTCGCCGCATTCATCGGCGCGCAAGACGACCACGGCGGTGCAGGGGTAGGTGAATTTCGATCTGTCGAAAAAGAAGCGAAGGAATGGATCGGCGGAGGAAAGGCTAATCCGAACGATCCGAACATCTATGATTGGATTCTACCCGGCGTTAAATAAGGCCTACACGTTTCTCGGGACACTGATCGTAAACGTCGTCCCATTATACACCTCGGTCTCGAATGAAATCGAACCATGATGTTCGTCAACGACCTTTTTGGCAATTGCGAGACCCAAGCCGGTGCCTTTCCGCTTACCCTTCGTAACAAACGGTTCAAATATGTTGTCCCGGATCGACTCGGGTATTCCTGCGCCGTTATCGGTTACATTAAAGACAACGCTCTTTGCGTCGGAGGTTACGAGGAATCGAATTGACCCGCCTTTCGGCAAAGCGTCTTCGGCGTTATTAATAATATTGATGATTGCGCGCGATAACCGTTCCGCATCGACCTTCATGGTACCGAAGCAATTGCTCTCCGAAGTAAACACCATCCCCACTGTTTGCAAATGCGAACCGACCGCGTTGCGGATGCCATCGGCGAATGTTTGAATTTCGCACTCCCGCAGTTCGAGGCGAAGTTCGCCGCGCGAAAAGTCAAGCAGTTCCTGCGTCATTTTCTTCATTTGTTCGAGTGCGACGCTCACATTGCGGTACAGCTCTCCGCGGCGTTCTTCGGCAATAGTCCGATCCCTTTTTAACACGTCGATACTCAACGCAACCACCGTCATGGGATTGCGGAAATCGTGAATTATGCTGCTTGCCATTTGACCGACGGTGGAGAGGCGCTCGCGGGTAATAAGTTCTTTTTGGGCGGTATCTAAACTCTTCTGCATCTCCTTGAACGAATCCGCAAGTTTACCGAACTCATCGTTATCGAACGAATTGCCCAGTTCGTATTGCAAATCTCCGGTTCCAACCATCTCCGCTGCTTTAACAAGGCGCCGAACCGGACGCGCCACGTATTTATTAAAAATCAGCGCGAGCACGAACCCGGCCAGAACGATAAACAACACAAAAACAAAGATCGATTGCTCGGCATTAGTTCTGATTGCCCGGGTCGTACTGGTTAATGGAATGTCCATGAAGGCAGTTCCGAGTACATGACCGAGAGGCACTTCGTGGCAGTTTTGACATTTTGTTTCCGCAGCAAACGGCAGCACTAACCGTAGTTGTTCGCAGTCGCTAAGAATGAATGGCTTCCAATCCGATACGACATTCAACGGACGGTCCGGGTGCTCCCCGGTGGAACAGTTTAATACTTCGAACGGCTGACCTGTGCGCATGACCTCTTCCGCATCTTCAAACCGCCCCTTCTCGACACGCAGTTCGCGCGCGCGGAGGCGATCGAGGCGATCCGGCGTCAGGTATTCAGTTTTGAGGTGGAGATTATCAAGCGCGAAGACCACCTGCAGGTTATCCACGAGGCCTTCCGTGCTGATTTGCTTGAGGAAGGAATCATCCACGCGTTCGTTCGTGAACATCTGATGAACGATCGCCGACTTAATGATCGATGCCTGGCCTTCCGCGGCATCCTTTGCCTGTGAAAGGATCAATTGTTCCTGATAGTGATAGTTCAGGTAGACACTGATCGATACCGCAAGGATGACCAGCGGAGCCAGAATGATGACAATCTTCGTCGATAAATTCAGGTTGTGGAACATGATCAGTTCTTCATGATTGCACAAAGTTTATCTGCTGCAGTGAAGCCGCTCGCAATCGCGCTTTCAATAGTTGCCGGGAGACCGGTGGCAGTCCAATCGCCGGCGAGAAAGAGATTCGGAAATGCCGTCTCAGGTGCCGGGCGTTTCGCGTCATCGTCCGGTCCGACAGAAATTGTCGCGCGCCGTTCTTTGATCACTTCGCTGAACAATAGTTTTGTATGGACGCTCTCCGGATAGACTTTGGCCAAATCCGCGAGAGCGATAGCAACAATTTCATCCTTCGACCGTTCAACGATATCGTACGCGGCGCTGATGACACAGGAAAGATATCCTCCGGCACTGCCGCGGACATCAGGCATAATCTTTCTACGATTGAAGACCCATTGAAGATTCATTCCAATCAGGCCGACATAGTCGTGGTCCATGAAATCGCGGTCAAACCAAAGATGAATGGAAACAATCGGTGAATATCGAAATTCATCGTCCTGCGCTTTCTTAATCCCCTCGCGCGGGAGGAGTTTATTAGCTACAAATGGCGGAACCGCACACACACAACCGCTCACTTCAATTGTCTCGCCATTTCGCATTGCCACAGAAACAACTTTGTTGTCGGCTGCCGTTACCGAGACAATTTCGGTATTCAAGAATACTTGTGAATCCATCTTCTGCAAAAATTCCCAAACACCCTCGCAATAGAGTTCTGTTTGGCCGACCGAAGGGATGAGAATCTCCGCTCCCTTCCCGTTGTTTCCGAAAGTCGATTTGAGTGCGCGCGCAAAAAGCCATGCCGACGCATTTTCGGGTAATTCATTCATCACTGAAACTGCTATGGGATTCCACAATCGGTCTTGCGCATCGGCCGATTGACCGAGATGGTCCATCCATTGTTTAACAGTGGATGAACCTGTCCCAGCACGCAGCTCGTCATCCGATTGCTTTAATGCGCTAGCAACCTTACGCAGGTTCCAACGATCGGAAAAGGATAACAACGGAAACTGCATAAGACCCATTCCAAGGCCGAACTGCGTGGAAAATCCGCCAAATCCTTTGTCCGGTTGAAAAAATGTCAGCGATAAATTTTGGCGAGTTGCAAGGAGACTGCGCGTTCCGATCAGCTCGAGATATCGGAGAGTATTTGTATAAGCGCCGGTGAGAACGTGCTGGCCATTATCCACGACATCGCCGGTTTCTTTGTGAATATACGAGTAACATCGTCCGCCGAGTTTTCCCGTTTGCTCGAACAATCCCACCTTCACTCCGCGCGAGGCGAGTGCGACTGCTGCGGAAAGGCCGCTAAGCCCGCCGCCAATAACCGCAACATCGAATTTCATTCAACGAACTATATTAGTGAAGTCCGGAGGCGGCGTATCGAGATAAACACTGACTTTCCTGACAAGGATACTCAGCGAGATTATCTTCCGAACACCCAATCCTTGACCCAATATTTGACAGCGATGAGGAACTGCAGAAATCTTGGCAGCGAGACGGATTTTTCGAACACGTTATAATCGGCGCTCTTGATGCGCAAGAGAGTGTGAAAATAAATTCGCTCCATAATCTTCGCGGCGAACATCGTGCGCCGGTCTTCTGCGGGGAGCGAGGTACGGGCAAGTTCGTAATATTCTTCCGCCCGGTTCGTCTCATACTCCATAAGCGAGCGAAATGCGGGAGTGAACCGGCGGTTCAGGATGTCAGATTCACTGCATCCGAACCGGGTGATATCATCTTGCGGAAGATACACACGTCCGTACGAGCCATCGATGGCGACATCGCGAAGAATATTCGTGAGCTGGAGGGCAATTCCGAGGTTGACCGCATAGTCGCGCGTTTTCGGGTTCCGTGGAGAAAAAATGCCGAGGCACATCAGGCCGACAGATGACGCTACGAGATAACAATATTCCTTTAGATCACCGAATGTTTGATACCGGGTTTTAACGATATCCATCTCGACTCCGCGGATGAGTTCATAAAAATGCTCAACCGGAATATTGAATTTCTTGGCGATTGCGCTGAGCTGATTGAGCACAGGATATTCCGAGGACCCATGCAAGGCATGCTCAAGCTCCTCGCGCCAATGCCCCAGCCGTTCTACGTTGGTCCGAACGTCGCGGACATTATCGACGATGTCGTCCGTCTCGCGGCAGAAGTAATAAACTGTTTTAATCGCATCGCGTTTCACCTTCGGAAGAAATGAAAACGAGAATTCGAAACTCGAATGCGCGGAAGCGCCTTCTATTTGCACAGCGCCAACAGGAATTGTGGGTATCATCATGCTAATTACATCTCAAATTCGTCGAACGAAAACCGGACATCATGCGAGTTCCCAGGGTTTGCTCTTCTTCCCGTACTTCGTGAGGTCGCCGTACCACATTGCCCGAAGAAATATCCGGAGTTTGCTCGAACCGCTTAAAATGGGTCTATTTCGGAAGACGTCGAACTGCGATTTTTCTGTCTGCCGCAGAATTTCCATTCCGCCGAACCAGATGAGTTTGAGTTCGACTTCCAAATCCTTGTTGACCAGTGAAGGAAGAGACGCCCCCTGGTAAAACAAATCGCGCGTACGATCGATTTCAAATTTCATCAGGTGCTTGAAGCGCTCATCGTAAATTCCCGCCTTCCAATCGTCCACTGAATATCCGAACTCCTTCATATCATCCAGTGGAAGATACAAGCGGTCTTTGCCGAGATCGACGCCGACGTCCTGCCAAAAATTGGCGAGCTGGAGCGCGGTGCAAATATTATCCGATAAAGAGAACAACGCTTCGTCGCGGTACCCGAAAACCATAAGCACCAGGCGGCCAACGGGATTCGCAGAATTGGAGCAATATCCGAGGAGATCTG
>DATGFY010000072.1:0-4042 GCA_035308785.1 Bacteroidota bacterium
GCGAAGGCGCTTGAATTGGTCGGTGTCCGATCAGTCTCCTTCGATCCATCGCGAAGCGACAGGAAATCCAGGAACTCGGCGAGAGCACCATATGGGTCATCCGGTAAGGCTAAGGATAACGTCCAGACATCAAATCCGCAAGACGAAATGGCATCCGAAATGGCGCGTAGAGATTGAGACTTCCCGATGCCGGCGGCCCCCCGCACCATCATCAAGGCAGGATTCCGTCCGGAGCGATCTTGGAGCCGCTTACGTGCTTGTTCAATCACTCGTGATTCCGACTCGCGACGGACATGTCCTACCGGCGTTGCAAAATAGACAAAACTCTTGATGTCCTCTTCCCTGTTTTCGTCTCTGAATTCTTTCAACGCTTCCTCGGCGGCAGCGTAGCGATCGGCCGGATTTTTTTCGCAGAGTTTTTCGACAGTTTTTGAAATCTGAGAGGAAGGCGGTTCAAGGGGCAGAAGCGGTCGAGTAAGAATCTGCTTAGCGAATTCTACCGAATTGCTCCCCTCAAATGGGAATCTGCCGTTATACAGTTCATGAATAGTGAGGCCGAGCGAATAGAGGTCAAGGCGGTGATCGGCGGGTTTGCCTTCAATGACTTCCGGCGCAGCATATTGAAGCGTTCCACGCAACGGTGTCTCCATCATTTCGATGGTTTGGGCGCAGAGACCAAAATCGGTCAACTTAACGGTCATGGCTCCGGAGTTTTCGTTTTCCACAACAATCAGGTTTGCCGGCTTTATATCGAAATGGATGATCCCTTCGCGATGGATGTATCGCAATACTCCGAGCAGTTGGAGCAGAATCGTGGTCAGCAATTCCTGCTTTTCATTTATCATTGAATACGTCTGAAATAAATCGGCAGAGGATTTTCCGTCCAGATATTCCATTGTGTAATAACACATTCCGCGGAATGAATCCGGTTCTGCGCGCTCGATTCTCGCGAAATCGAATACTTTGACAAGATTGGGATGAGAGAGACGGGAGAGGAGAAAAAATTCGCGGCGAACGGACTCCTCCAGCGAAGGGTCGGTTCCGGTTCCTCCGATAACCTTGATTGCAACGCGTTTGCCCAAAATCCGATCTTCGGCAAGATAAACAGTCGCAAATCCACCTCTGCCCAATGGACGGATTAGGTGGTATCGGGAATTCAGGACGCCAACGGAGGACGTCTCGTGTTGGTTTTGAGGAGTGGGCATGGCACAGTACAACCGAACATCCGATGGCGGATGCTTCGGTTTTTAATATAGAGAATTCAATTCCGAAATCCAACGGAATTGCAACGTTTCGTTACAGTTAAGCTCCAAAGTATTGATTATACTAATGATAGACATCGACATCAGAGCAGCTCTACACTTTAAATGATCATTTCTTACTCACACGAAACACGAAAGCCACCCCCCACCGGAAGGATAGCTTTATGGTGAGTTAGGCTGGAAAGAAGAAGCTATTTCATCAAAAGAAGCTTTCGTACTCGCGACAAAGTTCCGGCTCTCACTTGGCGGAAATACACTCCGTTGGGATAGGCCGCCCCATCAAAACAGGCGGTGGATTATCCGGAACCGGGGTTCAAATTTACCACTTCTTGTATTTAAAATTGCCAATTTCTACATTGAACCTCATGCCAACGAAGAAAATACGTAAGCCATTCGCGACGGGTGACCTCCGCATCAAGCCGATTGAGCGATCAGAAACAGTTCCATCGGTGTGGTACACGGATCCGGCGATTGCGGAGATTGAAAAAGACCGCATCTTCGGACCGACGTGGCAATTCATCGGACACACATCCAAGGTCAAGAATCCGGGAGATCAGATCATCGGAACGGCGGCGGGGAATCCGATTCTTATTGTCCGTGGAAAGGATGACGTCGTCCGCGCATTTTATAATGTGTGCAGGCACCGCGGCGGACCGATTGCTCTCGAGGATGGCTGCTCGAATGTTCTCCAGTGCAAGTATCATGGATGGACATATCTTCTTGACGGATCGCTCCGTGGCGTTCCGCAGTTCGACCGGGTGGAACTGTTTGATAAAAAGGATTTCGGATTAGTTCCCGTCAAACTCGCTGAATGGGAAGGAATGCTTTTCGTCTGCCTCGATACGCCCGTTGCACCGCTCGAACGTTACCTCAAAGGCATCCACGAACGCATCGCGCCGATCAATCTTGCATCAAAGAAATTCTACCGACGCGTAACATACACCGTGAATTGCAATTGGAAGGCGTACGTCGATAACTACCTCGAAGGCTACCACCTTCCGCACGTTCACCCTGAGTTGTGCAACCTGCTTGATTACCGCGAATACGTAACTGAAACGGCGGAATACCATTCGCTTCAGCACAGTCCGTTCACGGGCAAGGACAACGTCTATAATAGTAAAGACGGCGAGGCATTTTATTACTTCGTTTATCCGAATTTCATGATGAACATTTTGCCGGGTCGGCTGCAAACAAACCTTGTTCTGCCAATTTCGGTAAATCAGTGCCAGGTCATTTTCGATTATTATTACGATGACATTACCTCCCATTCAGCAATCAAGATAATTGAAGACGATATCTCGTATAGCGATAAAATCCAGCAAGAGGATATTGAGATCTGTCAGCACGTTCAGAGAGGACTAGAATCGCGTGCGTACGACCGCGGACGGTTTTCGGTGGAGTGTGAGCAAGGAGTGTATCATTTTCAGACGCTGATAAAGAAGGCATTCCAGCGTGGGAATGACCAATAACCCCGCCAAAAAGACGGCAGGCAAGCAAGCACCAATAACCAATCAA
Source organism: Bacteroidota bacterium (assembly GCA_035308785.1). Classification (GTDB taxonomy): domain Bacteria; phylum Bacteroidota; class Ignavibacteria; order UBA10030; family SZUA-254; genus DATGFY01. Next base: position 2,778 of record DATGFY010000072.1, read on the forward strand.
TCATTGCTGCCTAACCCCGTGATTTGTCATTGCGAGGAGTCCCTGCTTGCGAAGCAAGCAGGACGACGCGGCAATCTTGCCGAAAGTATGCAAGCCCGACCGAGATTGCTTCGTCGCTTCGCTCCTCGCAATGACTAATTAATCAGGCAATGACTAACCAGCAACCGACAGAGCTTCCCCGCAAGCTCACCCTGCTCGATTCGACGATGATCAACATCGGGACGATGATTGGGTCGGGGATATTCATCGTTCCGGCAACTATTGCTCTCGCTCTTCATGCTTCCTCGCTGATCGTATTCGTATGGGTGTTCGCGGGAATTGTGAGCCTATTCGGCGCGCTTTCCGTAGCCGAACTCGGCGCGGCGATGCCAAATGCGGGTGGAATTTATGTCTATCTTAACGAGGCGTTTGGGAAATTGTGGGGATTTTTGTATGGCTGGGCGGCAGTTGCTGTAATCAACACTGCAGCGATCGCCGCAATTGCTGTTGCGTTCGCGCGGTATCTGGGGTTCTTCATGCCATTGAGCGATACCGAAATCGTTACCATCGCAGTCGGTTCGATCGTGGTACTGACGGTCATCAATTGCCTGGGAATAAAATTAGGCGCGGCGGTGCAGAATTTTTTCACCATCGCGAAAATGGCGGCTATCGCGGCTCTCACTCTCCTTCCATTGTTCGTCCACGGTGGATCCTTTGCTAACATGAAGCCGCTGTTCCCATCGGAGAATCTCTGTTCGCTTTCCGGCCCGTTAGGCATCGCACTCATTGCTGTGCTATGGGCGTACGACGGATGGATTGAGATTACGTATGTCGCGGGAGAGGTGATTGATCCTGAACGGAACATTTCTCGTTCGATCATCTATTCTACACTCGCCGTGATTGTTTTATACTCGGCGATCAATATCTCTTTGGTGTATGTGTTATCGCTGCCGGTGATGGCGAACTCATCTTTGGTTGCCTCAGATGCGGCAACGGCATTGATCGGGTACGTGGGCGCGGCGGGGATTGCGGTTGCGGTGCTTTTCTCCACATTCGGATCGAACAATGGTGTGATCTTGACCTCGCCGCGAATCTCGTATGCGATGGCGCGGGACAGAATTTTCTTTAAATCGATGGCGAAGGTGCATCCAAAATTTGAAACGCCGGTGGTTGCTCTGATTGTGCAGGGGGTCTGGGCAAGTGCGCTTGCACTTTCGGGCACGTACGACCAGCTTGCGACCTATGTTGTGTTTGTCTCATGGTTATTTTATACGATGGCAGTCATT
>DATGFY010000073.1:0-2602 GCA_035308785.1 Bacteroidota bacterium
CATACTGCGTGAACAGATCCATGCGGTTGGTTTCTTTCTTCTCCATATAATTGAGAGGATTGAACCCTTTCACTTCCGCCGCGATCTTCGTGTCGTATTGATCGACATTGAACGACGTGATGGTGCCGACGCCGTTCTTTCCGTCGAGCGCCGCAGACCAAAAATCGTCCAGTGTCAGCCCGATAGGCGTGATTGCGCCCATGCCTGTCACAACGACCCTGCGCGCTTCGTTCCTTCTGCTCATGAATTCTCCGAGATTAGAACTTTATATGCGAAGATGCGAATTCGCTTATCCTTTCGCTTTGCTCGAAAGGTAGGTGACCGCATCGCCGACGGTCGAGATCTTCTCGGCGTCTTCATCGGGGATCTGGAGGTTAAACGATTTCTCGAACTCCATCACAAGCTCGACCGTATCGAGCGAATCCGCTCCGAGGTCGTTCGTGAACGAAGCTTCCTTCGTCACTTGCGAGGCTTCCACGCCCAGTTTATTCATGATAATCTCTTTTACCTTTGCTTCAACGTCTGCCATTTGTGCTTCTCCTTATTTTTATGATTTTACTCCTGCACGCCGCCGCATCTCTCATTTGGAGGTCTGCATTGCCGAATTTGTTCTATTTTTGCAGGTTTCTATTAAAACTATCTTTAAATATAAGACAAATTCTGGTTCTCTACTAAAATCTGATCGATTGCAGGTAGTCGCGACCTTCAGGTCGCGTTCTTCAAATAACAGTTTGCAAGTTCAAAAACGCGACCTGAAGGTCGCGGCTACCTAGATTACACCGAATTTAACTCATCCCGCCATCGACACAGATGACCTGCCCGGTAACGTAATCCGCATCGGACGAGGCAAGGAACGAAACCACGCCGGCAATCTCCTCCGGCTTCGCTGTCCGTTTCAACGGGATTCGTTCGGCAAGCTTTTGACGCTGCTCGTCGGTCAATGCGTGGGTCATATCCGTTTCCACAAATCCCGGAGCGACGGCATTCACCTGAATATTGCGCGAGCCAAGCTCCTTCGCAATCGATTTCGTGAAGCCGATGATGCCCGCTTTCGAGGCTGCATAGTTCGCCTGTCCGGCGTTTCCTGTTACCCCAACGATCGAGGTAATATTGATAATCTTACCTGCGCGTTGGCTCATCATCTGCCGGCTTGCGGGTTTGGTGAAATTAAATACGCTCTTCAAATTCGTATCGATCACGGCATCCCAATCGTCGTCGCTCATGCGCATCAGCAACCCATCGCGGGTAATGCCCGCATTGTTCACGAGGATATCGAGCCGCTTCGATTGCCCGGCAACCTTCTCGACGACATCCGCGGCTTCTTTCGAAGACGACGCATCGCACTGGTAGGCAAACGCCTTCCCGCCCGCCGCTTCGATTTCCGCTACAACTTTTTGTGCTTCCGCTGCCGCGCTCTTATAAATAATCGAAACGACCGCTCCTTCGTTCGCAAGCCGCAGGGCAATCGCTTTTCCGATGCCGCGCGAACCGCCGGTTACGAGCGCTATTTTTTGGTCGAGTCTTTTCACAATCGTTTATGCGGTGACAAGTTTTCCGATGTCAGCATACGTATCGAAGCCGCGCGTTTCAACGCCGCTTTCAATTCGTTTCACTAAACCCTGCAATACCTTCCCGGGACCTATTTCGATAAACGTTTTTGCTCCGTCGCGCGCCATTGCCGCTATCGATTTTTCCCATTGAACGGGAGCCGTCAACTGTTCTTCCAGCGACCGGCGAATCTCTTCGGGCGTTCGAACCGCCGTGGCGCTTGTATTCGCATAGACGGGAATCTCCGCTCCGGAAATCTTCACGCCGGCAAGAGCGTTCCGTAACCCTTCACGCGCACTCTGCATCAATGGCGAATGAAACGCGCCGCTGACGACCAATTGCTTTACCATTTTCGCGCCGTGGGCCTTCGCAAGTTCCATCGCTTTCGTCACTCCGGCAACCGAACCGCTGATAACAATCTGTCCCGGTGAATTGAAATTTGCGCACTGCACAATTCCTGCTGTGCTTGCTTCCGCGCAAACTGCGGTCAACACTTCGGGCGTCATCCCGATCACCGCCGCCATGGTGCCGGGCGATTCTTCACCCGCGCGCTGCATCAACTCTCCGCGTAATCGCACAAGCCGCAACGCATCTTCAAACGAAAGCGCCCCTGCGCAGACGAACGCGGTGTATTCGCCGAGCGAATGTCCCGCCGCCATTGCCGCTTCGCGCTTGCCGAGGAGCGATAGAACAGCGTAACTGTGCAGAAAAATAGCCGGTTGGGTGTTCTTCGTCTGTTTCAGCTCTGCTTCGGGGCCTTCGAAACAGATTTTGCCGAGACTGAAACCGAGAACCTCATCGGCGCGTTTGAATATAACCCGAGCAGTATTGCTGTTCTCGAACAAATCCTTGCCCATCCCGACATACTGGGAACCCTGACCGGGGAATATGTACGCAACGCTCATAGGGTTACCCTGAGGGGAGGAGATTGCCGCGTCGTCCCGCTTCTTTCAGAAGCGGTACTCCTCGCAATGACAAAGTCTTTGTGTTGTTCATCTCAAGAGAGGCGGACGATTAAGATTTCGGTGCGTTTGCCATAGTCCATTTTACCAGC
>DATGFY010000074.1:0-2343 GCA_035308785.1 Bacteroidota bacterium
TCACCCTACCCATGATTTGGTTCTCGTCGTCGTAGATTGGGGCAGTAATAACGCGCGCAGGGAATTCCTGGCCCGATTTTGTAATATGAAGAAACTCGCCTGTCCACCGGGTCTCACTCTCAGCACTGGGAACTTCGGCAATAACGCCGAATGGATTATTCTTCGACCAAACGATATTGATCGGCTTGCCAAGGATCTCTTGCTTCGTATAACCGTATTTGTCGAGGAACGACTTGTTGACATACCGTATCGATTCATCGCGATTGATAATGGCAATGCATTCCAGCGAGCTATCAACGGCGCGGTTGAAAATCCGGGTTTCTTGTTCCGATTGCCGTAATTCAATTAGGCTCCTGCCTATGGTTACGAAGCCGGTGACTTCATTGTGGTTGTAGATGGGCGTGAAGGAGAAGTTCATTGGCAGCCGCTCGCCGTTTTTCACCCGCACGGTAGTATCGAAATAACTTTCCTTCATTTTCCCGTCGGCGACAAATTGCCTGTAGCCGCCAAGGAGTTCGCGCTCTTCGATCAAACTGTCGATGTTCGTCCCGATTAACTCCTTCTCGGAATATTGGAGGAGTGGCTGGACAGCTCCGCGGACCATTTGAATGCGAAACATTTCATCGGTAATGATGAATACGTCGTTCAGAACCGCGAGTGCCGATTTGAGCGCATCGTAGATGGTATTGACGACGATCTTGTGGCGGAAAATGAAATAGACCGCAAAAATGATGGCGAACGAACAGGTGAAGAAATACCAATCGACGTTTATATGGAATAATCCAAAAAAAGTATCGGTAAACGGGCCGGGAAGAATCAGAAGCAGCACTGCGAATCCCGCGAAGAGCAGGTTTGCGCGTTCGACCTTTCCGTAGAATCCCTGCGTATGCTCATAGAGCATCGCGATGCCGATGCAAAAGAGGATTGAATGCCAGGTGATATAGAACAGGTAAGCGTTTTTTGTTATTTCCTCGGCGGGCGTAATCGGCTCATGGATAAAACCGAGGAGGATCACGGCGTAACTAAATAGGCCCGCAAAATAGAGGAGGAAGAGATTTCGTTTCGAGCGAAGAATCTCCTCGCGCCGCACAAAGTAGGCGATAAAGTGAATAAAGAAGAACGGGAGAAGCGAGAATCCGAAAACGAGAAATGAATGAACTGCGCCCCGGATATATTCGGCAGGGAGGATTTGAATGTAGTTTGCCATCACCCCCATGACGTCGAGTATCAGAACGCAGAAGATGTAGAAACGGCTTATAACATTCCGCGGGGCCTTGAAGAACAGGATTAACGCGAGGAGAAGATTAGCCGCAGTGTACCCAACCGAGATTTCGTAGATCATCTGTTAACTACTCCTCAAATCGATTCTAACGTTTATGAACATTATTGCAAACCGATTTTCCCTCGTTAACCACCAAACCGGCAATCAATTATGGCCATTCGCCCTTTTATGGCCGTGTAACCTACAATATTACCAATTTCAAGCAACATTAGCAAATTCACTTAAAGCTTTGTCTTAGATGTGCCGCGTTTATTGATTGCTAGGTATGTGTCGCAAGAAAAGAAATCCCGACCGGCTTGAAGCCGGTCGGGATGGAGGAAATTACGTGCGGTAGTTGGAAGGCCTTACTTGAGCAAGACCATCTTCCGTAGTTGCGTAAACGAATCCTGGGCGGTCTTGATTCCCGCTGCTTCGAGACGGTAGAAATACACCCCGCTGGAGAGCGATCCAAAGTTGAATTCGATCGTCTTATATCCCGCCGATTGCTCCCCGTCAGCAAGTGTTGCCACAACCTGACCCAGGACGTTATATATCCTCAGCGTCACCCGTGCGTCCACAGGGAGGGCATAGGCGATCCTGGTCGAAGGATTGAAAGGATTGGGATAGTTCTGCGCCAATGCAAAAGCCGTTGGCAGCGCCGTAGCGCCGCTGATCTGCAACCCTACGAGCGTGGTTGCATCGGGGATCGTGATCGAGCCGTTCGATGTGAGTTTCGTCGAGCTTGTGCCGATAACTATCGATGCGGACGTGGTGGAGGGATTAGTCCAATCGATTGTCACGGGATAATACGGCGAGGAGATCGTAATCGGGAGATTCGTTGATATACCCGTCCGTGCGAACGCGACCATCGAGCCGGTAGAGAATCGAGCATCGAAGCCATCGCCGGCAGGCGGAGGCGGAAGCCGGTATGCGTCGGACATTTCGCCTCCTGCGCCGAAATACAATGTCTGTTCGTTCCCCTCTCCGTCACGGATCATCAACTTCCCGAACGAATCGAGATTCGGGCTTTCTGTCTTGCCGAGCTGCGCGTCTCCATTAGACCCTGCCGCGAGGTGCAGAAC
>DATGFY010000075.1:0-7006 GCA_035308785.1 Bacteroidota bacterium
CAGCAGAAAATACGATCCTTCTTCGCTGGCGTATTTCGCCTGATGAACCACATCATACAACTGCGCGATGCCTTTTTGTTTGTCGCCTGCGGGAAATAATAACATAAACGGCTTCACGATCGGGTATTGATCGGGGATGACCGATGCGTAGTAATTGTAAATGCCGAGGCCAAGTTCGATATCGTGATTGTTGGGCGAAAGCTTGTCGGCTTTCATCACCAAATCCATCGCCGATTTTCCCGCGCCCGCCGCCTTCAGCCAATCCTCTCGGTTTGCGTAGAGCCGGCCTTCGAAACCCAGTGCCCCGCCTTTGAAAAATAATCCCGCCAAATCGGTATCGTTTTTATCGAGGCGCTTGTCGCAAATGGCAATCACCCGCTCCATGGAGGAGAGAAACTTCGGATCGTTCGCTTCGTTGTCGAGATCGATCATGATATTCCACCAGCCCACCATGCCGAGAAAGAAATATCCTTCCGGATGATCGGGGTATTGGCGGATGATCTCGTTAAAATTCACCTTTGCGCTATCGAACGATAGGTTATAGACCTGCTGGATGCCTCGGTGTATCTTCGCCTCCGCCGCGGGGTCATTAATCCACTGCGCGCGGGCAGGGAGGGAGAGGAAAATTAAGAAGAGGTAGCAATATTTGAGATAAGAAAACACGACGTATTTATTTTGAATGCGGTGCATAAGAAAGAAAATGCTTGTCACTCTGAGCGTAAGCGAAGAGTCTCCGCCGCTAGTAGTCATTGCGAGGAACGAAGTGACGAAGCAATCCCGTTTTCAGAACGCGAACTCAAATGACATTGAATCGCAGTACTCGCAGTGAAAATTCTGTCAGATCCTCTCCCCAACATACTTCGCAATCGCCTCCGCCGCAATCCGTTCCTGCTTCATCGAATCGCGCTCGCGGATAGTAACCGTTTGGTCTTGAAGCGTCTGCGAATCGACCGTAATGCAAAACGGCGTGCCCGCTTCGTCCTGCCGGCGGTACCGCCTGCCGACTGCGCCGCTGTCGTCGTAAAATACCCGGAAATGCGGACGAAGGTCTGCCTCGATCTTCTTCGAAATCTCCGGCATCCCATCGCGATTGACCAAAGGAAAAATCGCCGCTTTCACCGGCGCAAGTTTAGGATGGAACCGCAATACGACGCGCGTTTCAACGCCGCCTTCGCCTGTCGGTGCTTCTTCCTCGGCATAGGCATTCACCAAGAACGCCATAAACGAACGACTTGCGCCCGCGGATGTTTCGATGATATAGGGCGTGTATTTTTCCTTCGTGGTTTCGTCGAAATACTTAAGCGACTTGCCCGAAAACTGTTCATGCCGCGAAAGATCGAAATCAGTCCGGTTATGAACACCTTCAATCTCGCCCCATCCAAAAGGGAAGGCATATTCGATATCGTACGCGTCTTTCGCATAGTGTGCAAGTTTATCCGGCGGATGCTGATGCCACTGCAGTTTTTCCTTCGCCATTCCGAGATTGATAAACCATTGCATCCGCTGCGCGCGCCAGTACTCGAACCATTCCACGTCGGTGCCCGGCTTCACAAAGAACTGCATCTCCATCTGCTCGAATTCGCGCGTGCGGAAGAGGAAATTTTTCGTATTGATCTCGTTCCGGAATGCTTTGCCGATCTGCGCAATCCCGAACGGCACCTTTTGCCGCGAACCCGCTTGCACGTTCAGGAAATTGACAAAAATCCCTTGCGCCGTTTCCGGCCGCAGATAGACGACCGCTCCTGTATCCTCTACGGGACCGACATAGGTCTTGAACATCAAGTTGAATTTGCGCGCTTCGGTGAAAGTGCCCTTGTTGCCACAATTTGGACACAACAGAAAAGGTAAAGCTATCTTTGAAAACTCCTTCTTAAAAAGGAGAGTGGAAAATTTTTCGACCATCCAATCGATTTGCTTTGAAAGATCCAAAAGAATGTCGACGATCTCCTTAGTGCTAAGAGTCGAGGCGAATCGTGGGTCCACGGATATTAATTCGTCTAGAAATCCCTTGAAAAGATTTGGGTTCTCAGAATTTGTATTAATGAAATTTGCCAATTCCTCAGCGATCTTTCTCCTGTTCTTTTCAGAATAGCCTTCGAGAAGAATGTCTAATCTGTAGCGCGATTTGCACTGCTTGCAGTCCACCATCGGATCGGTAAAATTCTCAACGTGACCCGATGCTTCCCACACGCGCGGGTGCATCAAGATTGCCGCATCGATGCCTTCGATATTCTCGCGGTAGGTCATCTCTTTCCACCACTCAGCCTTCAGATTGCGGAGGAGCTCGACTCCCAATGGACCGTAATCCCACGCCCCATTCAATCCGCCGTAGATTTCGCTCGATTGGAACACAAATCCCCGCCGCTTGCAAAGTGATACGAGCTTTTCCATCAATGTTGCGGAACTGTTTCCGCCTTTTTGCTGTGTGCCTTGCTGTGCCATGTTATTTGATGTCTTAAAGAATATTTGAAAAAATGTTTTGCTCCCCTCTCTCCGTTTTGGAGAGAGGGGCCGGGGGTGAGTGGCTCACCGCTTCGGCGTCGCAATCACCGTCTCCACGATCACCTCATTCAACACAATATGAATTGAAACGGTGTGCTCTTTCAGATTCTCCGAGGCAACCGCCCGCGCGCCATGCTTCTGCGCCATCACATTCAATGCCCGGTTAAGCTCAATCGGAACGACCCCCGTCGGGAGTTCAATATGTAACTCTGACCGCGAGATATTGACGCCGGGAACCGGAATTTCCCGCCGCTTGATCTTTGTAATCCCCAAGTGCGCCAGAACGGTATCGGTTTCGGTGTTAATCTTCGGAAGGTCGGTCTTCCAGTCCTTCGCAATTGTAACGGGGGCGTCTTGCGAAGGCGGCGCAGAATGGTTTGCGGTGATCAAAAAAAGCCAGACTGCCGCTCCAGCCAGAAGGATGAGGATGACGGCCCGCAATCCGAGCCCCCAATCGGGCTTCACTACTTTCCGGTGAATTGCGGTTTTCGTTTTTCGAGGAATGCCGTTGTGCCTTCGCGGAAATCGGCCGTGCTGCAGCATTCGCCGAAGATCGCCGCTTCTATTTTCAATCCTTCGCTCAGCGGGACTTCCAAACTCGCGTTCAGCGCCTTCAATGACATCCGCACCGCAAGCTGTCCCTTGCCGAGGACCGTTTTCAAAATCGATTCTGCCGTGGTCTTAAGTTCCGCGAGCGGTACGACCTTGTTCACTAATCCAAGTCGCAGCGCCTCGTTTGCATCGATTTGATTTCCCGTGAGAATCATTTCTGTCGCCTTGCCCATACCGATCAGCCGCGTCAACCTCTGCGTGCCGCCGTACCCGGGAATGATCCCAAGATTCACTTCCGGCTGCCCGAACTTCGCGTTTTCCGATGCGACCCGTAAATGACACGCGAGCGCGAGCTCGCAACCGCCGCCAAGGGCGAAACCGTTAACCGCAGCAATGACCGGTTTCCCAAGGTGTTGTATCAAATCGAACAGCGCTTGCCCCTGTGCTGAAAACTCTTTTCCGCTCTCCGCATTCAATGCGGCAAGTTCGCTGATATCAGTCCCCGCCATGAACGCTTTCTCTCCTGCGCCGCTAAGGATCACGCCGTCAACATCCGCGTTGCTCCGAAATCCCGAGAACACCGCCGTAAGCTCTTTCTTGCATTCTGCATTCAGTGCATTCAGCTTATCTGGCCTGTTAATCGTAACGAACGCAATGCGTTCTTTGATCTCGACAAGAAGAGTATGGTAGCTCATAAACAATAAAATTCAAGCATTTATGAACTAAATATAAGGAAATAATCGCGAAAATGGTACTAAGACTATGGAAAATGGAATCCGCCGGAGGCGGAGGAAAACGGAAAGATGAGGCATGGAAAGTTGCTATTGCAACTGGAGGCATTTTATTGCCACTCCGCCGCGGCGGATTTAGGTCGTGGATAGATCGAAGATTCCGTTTTCCCCTCCTCGTGGAGAGCCTGTCCCGTCAAAAAGACGGGAAGGGGTGTCCCGCGGTACGCGGGACGGGGTGGTCAACTACGCCAACAACCGCTTCATTTGCCCAAACGTCTTCCTCGTCATCGCTCTCCTCTTCACCGCCATCTCCGCCTCGTGAAGACCCAGCGTACGGTAAAGTGCGACCAATTCCGGCGAGCGTTTTCGCAGGGATGCCAAATGCGCCCGCACTGTTGCTATATCGCCCCGCGCAATCGGCCCGGTCAACGCATCCGAAGGAGATTCATGAAATGCATTGCGTACTGCGGTGAGAATCAGCGGCCCCAAAACCTCCTGCCACGATTTCTTGAATTTGAATTTCTTCGCAAGCCCGGCAACCGCATCAAGCACTGCTACCAGATGTCCCGAAGAAAACACACACAGCGAATGATAAAGCGGCTTTAGGTCACGGGGTACTACAATAGCATTACCGCCAAGTGCTGCAACCAGCTTTTTCGCCTCGCTAACCGATTTTCCCGATGCGTCGATCCCATAGAAAATGCCATTCGTGAGATCTGCGCGGTATGCTTTCGCAGGAAACGTCTGAATCGGATGGATAGATGCAGTATGCGCGCCCTTTTTCGCCAACGGCGAAAGTATCTCTGCGGTGTGGATTCCTGAAGTATGCACAACCAATAAACTCGCAAACGATTTCCGCTTCAGCCGTGCTATTTCTCTTGCAACGATCTTAATCTGACCATCCGGCACAGCGATGATCGCCACATCGCAATCGACGGGCATGGATCTAATAGAATAGGAGGTAAGAGGGCTGCCGACGAGCCTCGAAAGTTTCTGCGCGCTCCTTCGGGTGTGGCTGATAACCGCGCAGATGCGGTGCCCGCGTTTGTGCAACGCAACTGCCAGTGCGGTGCCGACTCTGCCCGCCCCAACAATGCAGATATTATGATAGTGCTGTTTCATGATTTCGATATTGTTGCTGAAAGATAGCCGACAACCTGTGAATGTTCGCCGGTCACGTCGCCGGAATTGCAATGATGAAGCAGGTGAACCGTATCCGCCCCAAGCGCCTTCGCAGCGATGAGGACTGCCGCTGTAGGTCCGCCCCCGCATGCCTCGGTGCGCTTCGCATCAAGGTGGTTAAGCAACGTGTGCGGATCGAACGAAAGCAGGTCTGCGACAAATACTCCATCCAGAACGTTCGCCGATGCATAATCGTGGTAATGCGAAAGATCGGTGCTTGCGATAAGAAGCGTTCGCTTGCCGCTCAAAATTTCTCCGAGCTTGTTTCCAAGTCGTTCGCAATACTCCGCCCGCTGGTCGCCCATGACAATAGGGAGCAGCTTCGCCGCGCCAAGCGTTGATTGAATGAACGGCAGCTGAACTTCGAGTGCGTGCTCGGAAACGTGTCCTTTGGCCGAAGCCGTGATTTTCTTATCGCCCGTAACCAACGCCTCACGGAGATCGGAATCGATTTCCATTTCTCCAAGCGGTGTCGCGTATGCGCGTCCCGGATAGACGGATATTCCCCGGAAATATTCCCGGTGGCTCGGTGATACTACTACGACCGTATCGAAGGTTTGCCCTTCAACGCACCGAAATCCATGCGCGGCAGTCGCGCCCGAATACTGGTATCCCGCGTGCGGCGAAATCAACCCGATAATTGTTCCGCTCTGAGGCGGAATCGGGAGTTGATCGAGCAACTTGCGCACCAGTGTGCTCAGCTCTACCGGCTGCGAAGGATAAAACGATCCCGCCACAGCGGGCATGCGGACTGCTGCCGTATCAGTCATTTTCGGCGAACACCTCCGAACTAAACGTATAGAGTCTCGCGCCGGATTTCTTCCACGCGTCGGGAGGGCAGCCGGCCTTCCGCGCAGTTTCCCGCAAGAACGTTTCTTTATCCCACCCATGCTCTATGGGGACTTGCGGAAGCAGTACGCCGCGCGCAAAACCGAGCTCGAACACGAGCCCATGCGTCCCGATGATGATCTCATCGATCGAACTGATCTGTGTTAGCGGCGAGAGGACGGAAATTTCGATCTGCAGGGAAGCTAACTCGTACGGCGCGATCGGAGGGAAGCGCGGATCGCGCGTCGCCGATTTTATAGCAACTTCCTGGATCGTCGGCAGAAGCGGCTGCTCCGAATCGAGCGCGCCGATGCATCCGCGTAATTCTCCGCCGGAATACAACGTGACAAACGTCCCCAAACGCTGCATCAAAGCCGGTGAGCCCGATCCGTTCCTGGGGAGAGGTTGGTTCTTGGCCGCGTGTTCGATTGCTAGGCGCGCGGTTGAAAGTAGTTCGGCTTTTTCAGAATCGGTAAACATGAAGTTGGAAAAACTTACAAAAAAGGGGGGTAAAATACTAACCGTTACGTTCCCCCCGCAGGAGCGGGGGAACGAGATTGTGATTCTTGCTCCCCCGCTCCCGCGGGGGAGCATTGGATACTAACCCGGATTTTGTCGGCAAATCTCTTGATTTTCAAACCTGATTTTCGTACACTAAAGACATTCACCGTCGTTGCTGTAACGCCATTCGGGCGATGAAGTTGCGGCTTCCTGCCGGCGCGTTAAATGTAATCAAAACATTTCGTTAACCCGATTCATTTTCCCGGAGCGTGTAATGAAAAAGTTTACCGTTGTTGTCCCAGCGCTTCTCGCCATCGCGCTGTTCCTCTCTACCGCCGCCCTTGCGCAGGTTAATGTGACCTTCAAAGTTAATATGAGAGATCAGATCACCCAAGGTCATTTTGACCCCGATTCTGATTTTGTCACTGTCCGCGGCACATTCAATAATTGGGGCTCCATTGCTGAAGATACGATGACTTATTCCGGTGCGGATAGTGCCTGCACAAGAACGATTTCTATGGCAGGGTCGCAGACGATTTCCTATAAATATTATGTCACCAAAGGATATTGGCAAACAAGCAATTCCGGATACGAATTGCCAAGCCCCAGCCCCAATCGCTCTTTTACTATCGGCGGTTCCGATGTGGTGATTCCCACCGTGTTATTTGATTCGATCCCAACTGTCAATGTGACTTTTCAATGCAACATGC
>DATGFY010000076.1:0-5486 GCA_035308785.1 Bacteroidota bacterium
CACTCCGGGCGGTGTCATTCCAGCATGATATAATAGCGCCCCTCTCTTCATAAGAGAGGGGATGGGGTGAGTTACCTCCAAGATATTACAACACTCATCTAAAACCTCCACACAACCGCCACCCCCGACGTGGTCGGCGCAACACTCACCTTACTTTCCCCCGATTCCCCATCGTGCAAATGCGCGACCGTGATCCCGATCGTCGTCCCGATCGCTGCGCCGAGAAATGTATCGGATATCCAGTGCTCGTCGTAATAAATCCGCGAAGCCATCGTAATCGCGCCGAGCGAATACAGCCCGATCGAGGCGTAGGTGTTGTGCAGTTCTTCGGCAAGCACGGACGAAACCGCAAACGCGACGGTTGCGTGGCCGGAGGGGAAGGAGAGATGCTCGTCTTTGGTTTGGAATAGATTATACTTGAACGCCCCGTCGTTCGTGTAGGGTCTGCTGCGGCCTGCGACGGTCTTTAGCACAGTCGTCACTGCGCCCGCAAACGTCAACGATTCGAACAACGCGATGCCCGCCGTCTCCAGCTTGCGGTTGGAGGTTGCCAACCCGCCCGCATACAACACTCCCGAAAGCCCCGCGCCGTACCACGGAGTGCCGTAGCGCGTGCCAATCTGGAAAAAGTTATCGCCGAATGTCCCCTGGTTCCGTTGCGCAATCGTCCGCACGTGTTCATCGGCGGCAAACAGTAACGCCGTTCCGCCGAGGATCGCGCCCGTTTCTATCCATTCTTTCTCGCCGAAATGCAGCGGCGCCGTGAACACGGTTGCCGCATCGCCAAAATACATCCCCGCATCGGAAATAAATTGTTTGCCGGCGGAAAGATGGGAGGTGTCTTGCTGTGATGTTGCCGTTGATGATAAGAGGATTGCGAGAAGGAAATAAAGGAAGATGGGCCTCGCTAACCCGTCACCCCCGCAAGTGTCATTCCGGCATGCTTCTGGCCGGAATCCAGAGTGTTCCGCCGAGACGAAGACCGAAATACCAACTTCGCCGAGGCTGTGCTTACCGACCGTAACTCACCCCCGGCCCCTCTCTTGCCCCCGACAAACAGCATTCGGGGGTAAACTCCGAGAGAGGGGAGACAATATGGGCATCACCTGTCATTAGCGTATAGTGTGCCGTTGGCGGCAGTGAGCGTATTGCGGAGCAGCAGCGCAATCGTCATCGGCCCCACGCCGCCGGGAACAGGCGTAATCGCCGATGCAACCTTCGCAGCGGATACAAACTGCACATCGCCCACGATCCGGTAGCCGTTCTTCGCCGAAGCATCATTCACGCGGTTGATCCCTACATCGATCACCACAGCACCGGGCCTGATCATGTCGGCGGTAACAAATTCTGCCTTGCCGATTGCCGCCACCAAAATATCGGCTTGCTTGGTATAATAGGAAATATCCTTCGCGCCTGTATGGACAAGCGTTACAATCGCGTTCGCGCCGGGCTGCTTTTGCGCAAGCATGTTCGCAAGCGGCTTGCCGACGATGTTGCTGCGTCCCACAATGACGACATGCTTCCCCGCGGGGTCATTGCCGCTACGGAGGAGCAGTTCCTGAACGCCCAACGGCGTGCACGGCTTCAGGCACGGCTGCCCCGCAACCAACTTTCCGATATTGACAGGGTGAAATCCATCTACATCTTTGCGGTAATCGATCGCGGTAAGAATTTTCTCTTCGGAGATTTGTTTCGGCAGGGGAAGCTGCACGAGGATGCCGGAGATTTTCGTGTCGCGGTTGAACCTATCGATCAGTTTTAGGAGTGCGTCTTCAGTCGTCGATGCAGGAAGCCGCTCGGTGATCGAATAAAATCCCGCCTCCTCGCACGCTTTCCCTTTCATCTTTACGTACGATTGAGACGCAGGGTTCTCGCCGACCAATATAAACGCAAGCCCCGGCGTAATGCCGCGCTCGCGCTTCAACGCATCCGTTTCGCGCTTGACTTCCGATCGTATTTCAGCGGCAATTGCCTTGCCGTCAATGATTAAATTAGTCATTGCGAGGAGCCCCCCGATAGACACATTCGAGGGTAAACTCCGCGACGAAGCAATCTCGGTCTCTCTTGCAAGAACATCGGGCTAAAGCCCACCCTTGTTTTGCAATCTGGTCCACGACCTAAAGGTCGTGGCAATTCGTTTTTTGAAAAGGATTCATTGCCATGAGCTTCAGTCCGCCGCGGCGGAGTGGAAAAAAAAGACGCAGATAATTTGGGCTTTAGCCCAACAGACATCTCATTCATTGAAACTTAGGAAACACAAAACTTTCAAACTCCAGCGCCTTGCCCGTCTCAGCATCGGCCTTCAGGTACGTGCCCGATAGCCGCACATCGAACGACGCCATCTCATACTTATACGGTGTCTGGTGAATGAAACGCCGGATCGCAATGTCCTTCTTCAATCCGATGACCGAATCATACGGGCCCGTCATGCCGACATCGGTAATGTACGCTGTGCCGCGCGGCAGGATGCGCGCATCGGCAGTCTGGATATGCGTGTGCGTTCCAACTAAACAGGAGACGCGCCCATCGAGGTACCATCCCATCGCGACTTTTTCCGCCGTCGCCTCAGCATGCAAATCGACGAAGATCACTTTGGTTTGTTCGCGCATCCGTTCAAGCGCCCAATCGGCGCGTTTGAACGGGCAATCGATCGTCTGCATATACACTCTGCCCTGCAGGTTCAGCACGCCGACCTTCCCTTTTTCGCCAAGATCGTACACCACGTACCCGTTGCCGGGATTTTCCGCGGGGTAGTTCAGCGGACGGAGAACATTCCGATTGCTCGCAAGCAGTTCCTTCGCGTGCCAGTTATCCCACAAGTGGTTGCCGCCGGTGATGACATGAACCCCGAGCGCAAACACTTTATTCGCTGCTTCTTTATTAATGCCTTTGCCATCGACGAGATTCTCGCCGTTGGCAATGCAAAAATCGATATTGTACTTCTTGATGTAGTCTTTTAAAACAGTTTCGAGCAACTGAAAGCCCGGCGTGCCGACGATATCGCCGATAAAAAGGATGTTGAGGGTTTTTTGCGACAAGGGATTTGATTTCGATTGAGGGTTCAGCGACGATGACGATTGTTATTTCAATAATTAAAGATTAAGATAGAGAAAAATTGAACGGAATCAAAAATCCGTTTTCTGGCCCATATTCGAACTTCGCACTTCAACCAATTTTGTCTTCACCCAAAATTTTTTTATCTTAAAAGTTGGTAATATCTTTCGAAACGTATAAATAGGGCTCAGAATGGCTGATAGTGACTCAAAATTAACCTCAGGGACGGAAAAATTCATCCTCGATCCGCTCAACGACGGCGGCGCTACAATTCAGCGCAAAACGCTCCAGCGTTGGTACCAGTTGATGCACCTTGGCCGTCTGCTCGATCAGCGCGCAGCGCTCTATGTAAAGCAGGCCAAAGGCTGGTCGTACCACTCCTCCTGCCAGGGCCACGAAGGCATTCAACTCACCCTCGGCCTTAGCGTTCGCCAGGGCAAAGATTTTCTCTTCCCCTATTACCGCGACATGATGACCTGCCTCGCGGCCGGATTAACAGTCGAAGAAATGATTCGCAACGGACTTTCCAAAGCATCCGACGTCGCCTCTGGCGGCCGGCACATGAGCAACCATTTCGGCAAGCCCTCGATGCGGATCCAGAACACCTCGTCGGTGACCGGCAATCACGCCCTCCACGCCGTCGGCGTTGCCCGCGCGATTAAGAAATACGATGGGAACGAAGTCGCCTTTGCCAGCTTCGGCGAATCGGCGGTCTCCGAAGGATATGTCTATGAAGCCATCAGCGGCGCAGCCCGTGAGCTTTTGCCTGTGATTTTCGTGATTCAGAATAACCGCTACGGCATCTCCGTGCCGATTGCCGAGCAGGCCGCCAATTACAACGTCTCCGATAATTTCACCGGATTCAAGACGGTCAAGATTCGTTCCTGCGATGGAACGAATGCGTTCGATTGCTGGAAGGCAATGCAGGAAGCGCTTGACTACGTAAAAACGGGCGACGGCCCAGCGATCGTACATGCCGATTGCATCCGCATCAACTCCCACAGCAATTCCGATCGGCAGGAACTCTACCGCAGCCCCGAGGAAATCGCCGCGACCCACAAACGCGATCCCGTGCTCCGTCTCCGCGATCACCTCTTGACCGAAAAGGGCTTCTCCGAAAAAGAACTCTCTGCAATCGAAGAAGAAAACACGAAAGCCATTCAAGAAGCTGCAGAGAAAGTTGAAGCAGAACCGGACCCCGATCCGTCGACCGCGCTCAATTTTGTCATCCCCGAAGGATACCGCGACGCGCACGAAGATACCGCGGCTCCCGCCGAGGATACACCCTCGTTCACCTTCCGCGAGGCAATCAACGAATCGCTGAAAGAAGAATTCCGCCGGAACCAGAACACCTTCCTTTGGGGCGAAGACGTCGCCTCCAAAGACAAGGGCGGCGTGTTCAATGTGACGAAGGGATTATTGCAGGAATTCGGTGCGCGGAGAATTTTCAATGCCCCTATTGCGGAAGATTTTATCGTCGGCACTGCGAATGGGTTCTGCCGTTACAACGAAGACATTTGGGTTGTGATCGAAGCGGCGCAGTTTGCAGATTATCTCTGGCCTGCGATGGAACAGGTCGTTGAAACAACGCACGAATATTACCGCACGAACGGACAGTACGTCCCGAACCTTGTCATGCGGCTTGCCTCCGGCGGTTACATCGGCGGAGGGTTATACCATTCGCAGAATGTTGAGGGCACGCTCGCAACGCTTCCCGGTTTACGGATCGTTGTCCCCTCATTCGCGGACGATGCGATGGGCCTCATGCGCATGTCGATGCGCAGCAAAGGTTTGACGCTCTTCATCGAAGAGAAATTCCTCTATAACCAGTTCTTTACCAAAACCCCGAAACCCTCCGCGAATCATATCGTGCCGTTCGGCAAAGCGAAAGTGCGCAGAGAAGGATCCGACCTGAGCATTATCGCGTGGGGTACGCCGGTGCATTTTGCGCTGCGCGCCGCGGCGAAACTTGCCGATGATCACGGCGTCAGCGCCGAGGTTGTCGATCTGCGTTCGATCAATCCCCTCGATTCGGAAGCGATTCTTGCGACGGTAAAGAAAACGGGAAGGTTATTGGTAGCGCATGAACATCAACTCTTTGGCGGGTTTGGCGGAGAGGTTGCCTCGATTGCAATGGAAGGCGCCTTCCAATATCTCGATGCGCCGATAATGCGGGTAGCTTCAAAAAACTCTCCTGCTCCGTTCGCGCGTGTGCTTGAACATGCCGTCCTTTTGCAAGAGGATGACGTATTTCAGGCGGCGCTTAAACTGGCGAGCTATTAAGAAATTCTCTTAACGGGGATTTCACTGCGTGTCTTCCGCTGCCGACAAGGCAAACTACCCGTCGGGCCACGGGGAAAAAATCATACCGAAACATTCGCGGTAATTTCTTTCCGCTAAGTCCAATCCCTCCGGCGGATCTCCCCAAAAAA
>DATGFY010000077.1:0-10914 GCA_035308785.1 Bacteroidota bacterium
CCGCACAATTTATTTCGGAAACGATGGCGGGGTGTTTCAATCGACCGACGCCGGGGAATCGTTCAACGGGCGGAACGGCGGATTAGTCACAAGTGAATATTATCCAGGCCTTGCCATCGTCCCTACCGATTCCACGACAACGCTCGGCGGCTTGCAGGATAATGGCGCACTTCTCTATGAGGGCACAACGGCGTGGAGCAAAGTTCAATCCGGCGACGGAGGTTTTTGCGCAATTGATCCAACCAGTCCGAACGTGATGTTCGAAGAATACGTATATCTGACGATTTCCCGATCTGTGGATGGCGGTGCGAATTTCGTGTCATCAACGTCCGGCTTGCCAAACGGCAGCTCTAACGCCAATTTTGCAGCGCCGTTTGTGATGTCGCCTTCCAATCCATCTATCCTTTACGCGGGCGCGAAAAGCGTGTATAAGACAACGAATGAAGGTGGATCGTGGTTTGCGGCAGGAGGAGTAACTTCACTTAATGGAACGAACGTTTCGGCGATTGGGGTATCGTGGACAAATCCCGATACATTAATGGCTGCAACAGGCACCGGAGCGCTTGGCTCCCCTTCGACTTTCGCGGTATTCGTATCCACCAATGGCGGCTCATCTTGGACGAACGTCACCGGTGTCTTACCGAACCGTTATCCAACCCGAATCGCCTTCGATCCGCAAAATAGTTCTGCCGCGTGTATTACCTATGGAGGATACGGGACTGACCATGTGTTTCATACGACAAATCTTGGGAATTCATGGACAAGCATTTCGGGAAATTTACCCGACATCCCCGCGCAGGCCATCGTTTATAGCCCCGATGACTCGCGAGAGATTTACCTCGGCACAGATCTCGGTGTCTTTCAAACCGGGGATGGCGGTGCAACGTGGCAAGGTTACAACGATGGAATCCCCCCAACCATGATCATGGACCTGGTCGTATCGCCCGCAAACCATTCGCTGCGAGCCGCAACATTTGGGCATGGTGTGATCGAACGGCCTTTGCCGGTGCATCCCAAGCTTTCTCTGGCCGCTCCGAACGGCGGTGCCATATTGGTGAGCGGCGATCTTGATTCGATCAAGTGGATCGAAAAATACGTTCAGACATTATCGATAGCATATTCGGTCGATAGCGGCGCCACCTGGACATCTATTGCGGATTCAATTGCAGCGTCATCCGGCGGATATCTTTGGCATGTTCCGGATATTGTTGCTTCAAACGTTTCGCTGCGATTGATCGACATGCAAAATGACACTGTCATCTCCGTATCACCTTCTTCGTTCTCTATTGTGGCGCAAACAGATCTTCGCTCAGGTTGGAATTTGATATCGGTTAACGTCGCAGTAAGCGATCCGTCGGTGGCTGCACTCTTTCCTAATGCAGTCTCTCCCGCATATTCTTATGATGCAAGGTATGTGCGGCGTGATTCGATGTTGGTGGGTACCGGTTACTGGTTAAAAGATGGGAATTCTGAAAATTTTGCCTTTAGCGGCGATTCGATCAAGAACGATTCGATTGCCCTCAACAACGGATGGAACTTAATCGGGACAATATCATCGCCGACCGCAGTTACGAGTTACATACAGACTCCACCGGCAATTGTCATTTCCCAATACTTTGGCTATTCATCTCAAAGCGGATATCAATCCGCAGATACTTTAAAGCCCAAAAAAGGATATTGGGTAAAATCAAAACAGGCAGGGACGCTTTATATTTCCGGGGCTCGTCAGATGCCGGGACAAGTGCGGTAGAAACCGCGAATCAACCCTCCAGAACTCCTTCAACTTTCTCACCTTTAAACCTCACTCCTTCGTTTCTCAAGGGGTAAGCGATTAGAAATGCAACAATCATATACCCGGCGGCTACGAGGTACGGGATTCTCGCATGCAGTTCGAACAGGGCACCCGCAATCATCGGACTAATGACCATCGCAGAAGACATCAAAGCGCCCAAAATTCCAATCGTCTCTCCTTTTTTCGACTTATCTGCATGCCCCGCTACTTGACTCGTTATCACGACGCGAAGCGTAGATTGGCCGAATGATACGAAAACAATTCCTGCGATAAATAAGGGCAGTAGGCTAAACGACATTATTAAAAGACCGAATGCGCCTGCCGCAAGAGCTGCTAATTCCAGCGAGGAACTGCTGAATTTCGGCAAGAGAATCTTCTTCAGGACGAAGGCCTGATTAATCGATGAACAAACCCCCATAATTGCAAAGAACATACCCGTTGCAAACGCCGACATGCCGAACACCTCTGCAACGAACAGCGCGAATACCGCTTGCCCCGTAACAAACGACATCGCAAACAAGAACCAGGTAATGTAATAGGGACGCAGCTTCACATCTTCAATTGCATTGCGCAACGGTTTCAGAGGATTGAATGATAATGGCGTATCAGTAATGCGTTCATGGTGTGTTTCCGGAAGGAAGAAGTATGCGCTAATCGTATTGACTGCGGCCAATCCACCCGCAACCCAGAACGGGAATGCATGCGAGACTTTGCTCAAAACGCCTCCCATCAATGGGCCAACGATAAACGCAATCCCGAATGTCGCGCCAATAATCCCAAGATTTGCCGATCGTTCTTTCTCGTCGCGCGAAATATCGACGAGATAACTCTGCGCAGTGGTAAAATTTCCCGCGGCACAGCCATCGATGATACGTCCGAGGAAGAGAAACACGATGGAATTGGCACTTGCGAAGACGATCCAACCGATAGCTGTGCTCAAAATACTGATCAACAGCACGGGCCGCCTTCCAATTCGATCAGATAGCGCGCCAAGAAATGGACTGCTCAGGAATGCACACAAAGAGAATGAAGCGAACATCATCGTAATGGTGACCGGCGACGCGCCGAACGATGAGACGTAAAACGGCAGTATCGGGATGACGATACCGAACCCGATGACATCCACAAAAACGGTAAAGACGATGATGAGTTTTTCGCGCTTCATCTTAAACTCTGTTAGTCCTCATCGCTTTCCATAAGCAACCGTAGCTCATTCTTCTCAAGGTACTTCCACTCGCCTTCTTTTAATTTTCCAATTTTGAATTTGCCGATCTGCATCCGGTGCAGGCCCACGACATGATAGCCAAAATATTCAAACATTTTACGTATCTGCCGATTCTTGCCTTCGGTGATTGTAACACGGAGTTCGCCGGCAGCATCTGCCTTCATAATCGATGCAGGAGCGTAACTCTCCCCATGAATCTTTCCCCCCATCTCCAACGATTTCCGGTCATTCTCGTCAAGAGTTTTATCGAGACGCACCGAATATGTTTTCGGGAGATGAGAATCGGGCGAGGTAAGCTCATTCCCAAACTTTGAATTGTTGGTGAAAATCAGTAGTCCGGTTGAATCCATATCCAACCTGCCTACGGGAAACACCCACTCCTCAACAGCCTTAAGTAGATCGTAAACGGTCTTCCTATCCTTCTCGTCCGATCGGGTAGTGACATAACCTTTAGGCTTGTTCAAAGCTACGTAAATCGATTCAGGCCGAACAGCGGTTTCGCCATCGATTGCAAACTGGTCGGTCTCTGGCACGCATCGATACGACGGATCTTTAATTATTTTCCCGTTAACGGAAACCTTTCCCGCAAGAATGTGCTTGATCGCCTGTGAACGAGAGCAATATCCTGCTTTCGAAAGTGCGCGGGCTAGATTGACCTTGCCAAGTCTGGAAGATTTTTTCAAATGAGGAGCTTTAACAATACAATTCCAAGGACAATAGCAGCGGCAAGCGCAACCGATATTTTTTCGTAGTATTTATCGATATAAAATTTGACGGGCGGACCAAAGTAATAAAGCAAAGCTCCCATCAAGAGAAACCGTACAAACCTTCCAATCAGCGCCCCTATTGTCAGCGTAGTTAAACTCAACGTGTGGTTGAATCCTGCGGCCATCGTAAAAGCAATGTACGGCAACGGCAGGAATCCCGAAATGATCAACGATGAAATCCCGTTGTCATGATAATATTGGAGCGCGACTCCGAATTTCGCCATCATCCCAAACCAACCGAGGATCGGGCGGCCTACCACTTCGAAGAGCGTGCTTCCGATATAATAGCCAAGATATCCGCCGGCGAAAGACCCCAATGCGGTAACAGCTCCATAGCGGAGCGATTTCTTCGGAGCGGAGACGCCCAGTGCAATCATCAAGACGTCGGGTGGAAGCGGAAACACCGAGGCTTCTACGAATGAGACGACGAAAAGCGCCCACAATGCGTACGGCTTGTGAGCAAAACTCTCAACCCAATCCTTTAATCCCTGTAAAAACTTTCTTAGTATGGACATAGAATATTAAATATATCAAACAACGGCGGTTTTAACAATAGCTTCTATGGTCTCACAAGGTAGTCGCGACCT
Source organism: Bacteroidota bacterium (assembly GCA_035308785.1). Classification (GTDB taxonomy): domain Bacteria; phylum Bacteroidota; class Ignavibacteria; order UBA10030; family SZUA-254; genus DATGFY01. The sequence goes on from DATGFY010000077.1 coordinate 4,372, forward strand.
TTAGGTTGCGTGGCCGTATTTGAGAACGCAATCTAAAGATTGCGGCTACCCGTAAATTCCAACACGGTGATTCGCATTTTTCAAAATATTTCATATATTTATTTTGTGACTGATCGTCGTTAATTCACGAACCGATACTTCATTTTAAGGAACCTGGATGCGGACACCGACTCGCTTTGCTTTTATCTCCTCCCTCTTATTTATTCTCTGCGCTTCGCTTTCGGCGCAGCAGAATTTCGATACAGTTCAAGTCCGAACGATACCCGTGCGAGGGAATGTTTACATGCTCATGGGAAGCGGCGGCAATATCGGCGTCACGGTCGGCGATGATGGGGTAGTTCTCATCGATGATGAGTTCGCTCCCCTCACTGAAAAGATCAAGGCGGCAATCGCCAAGCTGAGCCCGAAGCCGATTCGTTTCTTACTCAATACCCATTGGCATGGCGATCACACCGGCGGGAATGAAAACATCGGGAAGATGGGAGTCGTCATCGTGGCGCAGGACAATGTCCGCAACCGTATGAGCGTTGATCAATTCAACGCCTTTTTCAATCGCAAGACGCCCGCCTCTCCTGCGATTGCTCTCCCCATCGTTACATTCGCCTCCTCCGTTACACTCCATCAGAACGGCGACGATCTTCATTTCTTCCATGTTGATTCGGCCCACACCGATGGCGATGCGGTCGTGCATTTCGTAAAATCGAATGTAATCCACACCGGCGACGTGTTCTTTTCGCAAGCATATCCGTTCATCGATCTTAGCAGCGGCGGCTCTATCGATGGTTACATAAACGGAGTCAAGCAGATCCTCGTGCTCGCTGACGATCAAACCAAGATCATCCCGGGGCACGGCGAGTTATCGGATAAGAAAGGATTGCAGAATTTCTACGATATGCTCAAAAATGTCCGCGAGACGGTTGCCGCGCAGATTAAAGCCGGAAAGTCTCTTGATCAGATTAATGCATCAAAGCCCTCGAAGGCATACGACGATCAATGGGGCAAGGGATTTGTCGCACCCGATATTTTCGTCGGCGTCATTTATCACAGTCTGACCGGGAAATAGACTAACGAAGCCGTATCTCCTACTGCTTCTCTCCCCAAACCACAATAGAACCGGCATCGATCGAGACGTTTCCCGCAGGATAGCGCTCATTGACCCGCGCAATCACCTCTGTACGGATTTTCGCTTTCGTTGCTTCGTCTGTTTTACTTAGAGCAGCAACAACCGGTGCGGCTACTTCGGTCATAAATTGCCAATACGTATCCGCAGTGCCGGCGTTCATTCTACCGGCAACATCGGTCTCACCGATATTCTTCAAACCTGCCTGCCTGAATAAGTCCGTCATAAACCCCTTCCCGGCGCAGCGGAACATTCCCGGAGCTCCCGGCGGCGGCGGTGTGAATTCCGTGTATTTCTTTATTGCTTCCATCGACGCCGTTACCCAATAGTTTTTCTCGGGAGGACCCCAGACTGAGGCAACCACCCGCCCGCCCGGTTTGAGCACCCGCGCCATCTCTTTCGTCGCCATCAACATATCCGGAAAGAACATATATCCGAACCTGCACGTTAGGCCATCGAATGAACCATCGGGAAAAGGGATCGCGGAAACATCGCACGCGCGAAATTCGACATTCGAAACGCCGCGCTGACGTGTTTTCTCTCTTGCTACCTCCAACATTCCGTCTGCAAGATCGGTGATGATGACTTTGCCTTTCGTGACTCTGGAGGCAACACTCAATCCCGGCTCGCCGGTACCCGCGGCAATATCCAATACATGGTGGTGCGGAAGAGGTTGAAGCCGTTGGAGGATTTCGTCGCCGACAGGGCGCAAAAATTCCATTGTCATATCATCCCATTTCTTCCATCCGGAGGAAAATTTATTCCAGGTTTCTTGCTGTTGATCGCGGATCTGTTCAAGCTGATTATTCATAAACGCTCCTTCAGTAAGAGGTTATAAGTTCAATTCTTGACGCCAATTGGTGAAGCGAGCCATTTTTCCGCATCATCCATTCTGCGGAACACTTTCGTCGCACGAAATTGCCTCGCTGCAAATACCTCGAACATCCTGCTCATACCGAACAAGAGATCACTCGGCGCGATGATTCCGCATAATCCAAATTGCACCTTACCTTCGATGCGCCCGATTTCTTCGGCTACACTCACAAGCTGGTCGGCCCCGGGAACCGAAGTAAGTTCGGAGAGATCCAGAAGGACATCAAGTTGTTTCGGGACTTGGGGATTGCATTCGAGTTCTGCAAAGTGGCCGACGACCTCTTCAAAGGTGACATTGCCGACGCAACGCGTCCGAATGAGATTGGTGTTACGATTAATTTCATAGATAACAGGCAAAATGATCCCTATAGATTACTGATTGGAAAGAGGAACTCCTTAGAACCACGAGGAAAACAACAAATGCGCCGGGTTAGGCGCTGACGATTACTTCCGGATGAGTAAATAAGAGGTGGTCGTGCAAATAATGCATTAAGAGGAATGAGAGCACGACGATATAATAGCACTGATCGAACGAAAGGCCGAGGCTTGATTTAAAGTAGATTAACACGGCAATGACCGACACAGCCATTAATGTAAGGCCGACGTTGAAGAAATAATATCTCCACGATTTCCCCGATTCCGACATATGATCGATGAATTTCGTCCCAATTTCTCCCCGTTCGTGCCGTAGCGTATTAATATAATATGTCAAGCCAAGGTATTGGAATGAATGCCATGCATTAAAACCCTGGAAAGCAACATCAAGATTTTTAAACGCCGGAATGAAGAACGCGACCACGACAGTCAAGCTCATCAAAAGAACTTTCGGATAGTTCACCGTACCTTCGCGGATCTCGTTAACGGTTTTCCAAATAAACATAATGACCGCTGCAGCAAAGAATGCTGACACAAAATAAAACAGATAATCGGTCTTCAGAAACTCCGGGAAGAATATCTTGTTCGAGCCGATCCAGAACTCCTCATGCACAAACTTATACGTTGCAATGGGGTACAGACTTGAGAAAACGACGCTATAATCGATGATCCGGCTCATCGGTGTTAGAGTCGATTTTGCCTTCTTGTTGTAGCATTCCATAATGAACGCCATCTGGTGCATTATATGAATCGACGCCCAGAAAAAGAAAAATGTGATAAGCAGCTGAAAGTAGTTCACTCCAAGGATGATGACACCGACCGGGATCAGGAGTGAAAGGCCCATAAACAATTTGTGCTTGTGTGTGAAACCCGAATCAAGCGCGGTACGCGTATAGGTGGCGTACATGTGGGGGCCGCCGATAAACAAGGCAATGAGTCCGTTAACGAGATTTCTGCTCGCATCGTCGTCCCAAGTATAATGAATTCCAACCGCAGCAAGGACCGCATTGATGGATGACGTGGCCTGATTGGCAAACATATAAGTCAAAATTGGGACTGCAACCAAAACGGCGCTCAGGCTAACGAATGTTAAATCCCATCTCCTGCTTCGAAGCCACTGCTGCTCAGTAGCGGTGACGGGTTGAGCGTCGATTGCAAATGTAAAGGTGGAACTCATTCAGAGAATAAAATGTGATTATCGGTTAAAAACCTACAGAAATTCGCCTGTTGAAGGCAACGATAGGTATAAAAATACGCCTTTTTGGAATTGAAAGCAAATGCCATTGGACTGGCTACCCCCAATTCCATATATAACCGGCTTTTTCTATAATCCTTAACCTCGCTCACCTCTCTTCTTACATTAAATAAAAGCGGCTATCCTATCATTTTTATGAAATTTTTATGTCAAACAGGCCCTTCCTTACTCATTTTTAATTTACAATCCTCCTTTAATCCACTACATTTTACGTTGAAATAAAAGACCATCATCGTCAACCAAGGTATCAAAATGGTTATTAGCCTAGTTATCGCAATATGTCTTCTTGGGTATCTTTTCTATACCCTAATCCGACCGGAGAAGTTCTGACCATGTTTACGACAAAGGATCTCCTAGAAATATTGCTCTACCTCAGCCTCTTAACGGTGCTCACACCTCCGCTCGGAGCGTATATGGTTAAGGTGTTTTCCGGAAAGCGCCACATTCTTTCCGGGCCGTTCGCAGGCTTCGAACGATGGATCTATCTGCTTTCAGGCATTGACAGCGCAGTCGAAATGGATTGGAAAGCGTACACCTTTGCTATGCTTGCGTTTAATATCGCAGGATTTCTGTTTGTTTGGCTGATACAAATGGTGCAGCAGTATCTCCCGCTCAACCCGCAGCACTTGGATCCGGTGTCGTGGCATTCTGCGTTTAACACGGCCATGAGCTTCATGACGAACACAAATTGGCAAGGATACGCCGGTGAAACGACTTTAAGCTACTTCGTTCAGATGATTGGTCTGACCGTTCAAAATTTTGTCAGCGCAGCCACAGGTATAGCCGTCGCTGTAGCGCTCATCCGTGGATTTTCCAACAAAGAAAAGAAGACCATCGGTAATTTCTGGACCGATCTTGTCCGTTCAACATTGTATGTTCTCCTTCCTCTTTCGATAATTCTTGGGATCGTCCTAGTTCAGCAAGGGGTCGTACAGAATTTTTCTCCATACAAACCCGTGACCACGATGGAAGGCGCGCTGCAAGTCCTCCCGATGGGACCGGCGGCGTCTCAGATCGCGATCAAACAACTCGGGACAAATGGCGGCGGGTTCTTTAACATGAACAGCGCGCATCCGTACGAAAATCCTACCCCGTTCACCAATTTTTTGGAAATGTTGTCGATCTTACTCATCCCTTCAGCGCTTGTCTATTCGTTTGGAATCATGGTCGGTTCAAAACGGCTCGGCTGGATCATCTGGGGTTCTATGGCGTTCTTGTTCGTTGCAGGTTTGGCGATTTCCTTATATGCGGAGTACCAACCTAATCCGATTATTCCCTCGGCCCACGCGATGGAGGGGAAGGAAACACGATTTGGTGTTACGAATAGCGTAGTATGGGAAGTTGCGACAACGGATGCATCCAACGGATCGGTAAACGCGATGCACGATAGTTTCTCACCTTTGGGCGGAATGGTCGCAATGGTAAATATCATGCTTGGAGAAATCATTTTTGGCGGCGTGGGTGCGGGATTGTACGGCATCTTGCTTCACGTCATCATCACGGTGTTTATCGCGGGGTTGATGGTTGGGAGAACACCGGAGTTTCTCGGCAAAAAGATCGAGGCGTTCGAAGTTAAGATGGCAATGCTTGGCGTGATCGCACCGAACGCGTGTATCTTGATTTTCACGGCAATCGCGGCAATTCTGCCGCAGGCATTGTCCTCATTGAATAACGCCGGCCCGCATGGATTTAGCGAAATTTTATACGCCTTCACATCAGCAGCCGGAAATAATGGCAGCGCTTTCGCAGGCATCAATGCAAATACCGTCTTTTATAATGTCACTATCGGAATCGCAATGTTCTTTGGACGATTTGGCGTCATCGTTCCTGTGCTGGCGATCGCGGGTGGAGTCAGTGTAAAAAAGATTATTCCGGTTTCGGCAGGGACGTTTAGGACAGACACCCTGTTATTCGCAGCGTTACTCGTGGGAGTGATTCTAATCGTTGGCGGATTGACATTCTTTCCGGCTCTCACTCTTGGTCCGGTTGTGGAGCACTTCCTGATGAACGCCGGTCACACTTTTTAACTATAGGTTGCAAAAATGACTACGAAACATACAACATTAGAATCTACCGCTCAGCCTCGCGGCGGCAAGTTGTTCGAAAAAGCCATCGTCCGCAGGGCGATGCTTGATGCATTGAAGAAATTTAATCCGAAAGCATTAGTGCGCAATCCGGTGATGTTTATTGTCGCCGTCGGTTCTTTTATGACAACGGTGGCTTCCGTTCTTGAGCCTACGTTGTTCAACATACAAATTACGGTCTGGTTATGGTTCACCGTCTTATTTGCGAACTTTGCCGAGGCAATCGCGGAAGGTCGCGGAAAGGCGCAGGCCGAAGCCTTACGGAAACAACGCGCACACCTTACCGCCCGCCGTTTGCGCAAATCCGGAATTGAAATTGTCGCAGCAACCGATTTGAAGAAAGGCGACTGCGTAATCTGCGAAGTCGGGGATGTCATTCCCGCTGATGGAATAGTAATCGAGGGAATCGCCAGCGTCGATGAAAGCGCTATCACAGGAGAATCTGCCCCGGTGATCCGCGAGACGGGTGAAGAACGCAGCGCAGTAACCGGCGGCACGAAAGTATTGAGCGATCGAATTGTCATCGAAATCAGTTCGGAACCGGGCCAGACATTTCTTGATCGAATTATCAACCTGGTCGAAGGCGCGAAGCGGCAAAAAACACCGAACGAAATTGCACTGACGATCCTGCTTTCCGCCATGACGATCATATTTCTATTGGCTGTGGCCTCCCTCCCGCCAATGATGACCTACGCCCAGAACGCCTCCGGTCTAATCGGCAAGGATTTTCTCACTGTGCCAATTCTCGTGGCGTTGCTTGTCTGCCTCATTCCGACGACAATCGGCGGCCTCTTGAGTGCCATCGGTATCAGCGGCATGGACAGGTTAATTCGGAA
>DATGFY010000078.1:0-5523 GCA_035308785.1 Bacteroidota bacterium
TGCCCTCAATTCGTTCAAGGGAAAGACCATTTGGTCAAAACGGTTAAGGGCAAATGTGAAAGCAAACCGATCGGCTACGCTGTTAGAGGTACCTCAAAATATTCTTAACGGCATCGATCGTTCAAACTATTACCTAACTGCGCGAATACAGAGCGGTGGCAAAATGATTGCGGAAAACCGGTTCTTCTTTATTGAACCCAAGCACCTTGCCTTGCCAAACCTTTTTGTCCGCCACCGGTTGGAAACTGGGATTGAAGGGGAGTATCTTTTAACGGTTTCATCGACGGGATTTGCAAAGAATGTCCGCATTGAAGTTGAAGGGGAGGATGCCGTCTTCGACGACAACTATTTTGATTTGGACGCAAACATTCCGAAGATTGTCCGGTTCTGTTCGCTGACGCCGTTGGGAGAATTGCGAAAGAAGATTCGCATCCATTCATACCGCGGGGCCGTTACCCCGGTTAAGGAACTGAAACCGGCTCAGGTGCTGAGATAGTCCTTGAGAGCGGAGGCAGATATTTTCCCTCCTAACACAACGCTATCCGCTCCGGCATAGGGGAAATAAACATCCCCCTTATAGAAATACGCACCGCAGAGGAACAAGACATTGTTCACGCCAAGGTCCGCATCGCCGTTTGTTTCCGCCGGGGTTTCCGGTAAGAAGAGCGGCTCTGTCCGTTTCACAATCACTTCCGCAGATGAAAAATCTGCAACCGCAATCCCCAGTTCATACCTTCTCGAAGTATCCGCCCGCCGATGGCCAAGATGATATAATATAAGATAGCGTCCGTCCTCCAATTTCATCGGCGGCGCGCCTCCGCCAATCCAGGTATCGATAAACTCGGGATATGGAACCGGCCGCATCAGTACCCCTTTGCTTACCCAGTTGCCGAACGGATCGTCGCTTTCGGCCCAATGAATCGACATCGCATCCGGCCCCTGCATCGGACGGTGGAGCATAATATACTTTCCTCGCATCCGATCCTCAAACATCATCGCGTTCTTATTGTGAATCGTATTGAGTTCGCCCTTCAGCAGTCCGTGCTTCGTCCAGTGAACAAAATCGGTCGTTGATGCCAACGCGATACGGATGACGTTTTCCGGAGTTCCCGTTGAGTACGCAGTATAAAACATCACATACTTATCACCAACCTTACTAATGCGAGCGTCTTCGACTCCCAGGTTATCGAACGGAGCATCGGGAACAATAACGGGTTTATTGTGCCGCGCCAGCAGGTGAAGATACGGATCGAGCACTGCTAAACCGATAGAAGATCGGGTAAAATCGTAAGTAGGAGTTTTTGCACCTTGCGCGCGGTAAAGCAAAAAGCAAAGAGCCGGTTGATTGAGCAAAATCGTTTTCGTGCTTTGACCAAACGGCAATTGTTCGATTATGGAATTCAATTCAAGACGGTCAGTGACGAGGAAACACGCCGGATTAAATGTGACCTTGTTTTCCCAAGGGTTTGATTCAATTCTGTGAACGATCGGTTGCGCGTCATTGAGGCGCTCGATGCGTGGAGCTTGATTGTCTTGCATACTATCAACATATAAAACTAATTCATCTTCAGCAAGAAGCAGTTGCGGGTATGAAGAAGCTGTAAGAACCACCTTTAGACATACTCCCGATGGTTGATCGATTAATGGATTAGTAAACTATAGTGGAGCAACAGAGAACCGGCTCTGATGGAGACCGGCTCTTTGTTTTTGAAAGAGATAGAATCGCCCGAATCCCGTTCCTTTCCGTTGATTTCTCGTAACGAAACATTAACCTCTCCGTAATCTCCCGATAATGTTCCTTTTGTACATTTACAAACGAGTGCAAAAGGGTCTTGAGCGTGCATTTAGCGCTACGATACTTACTGCGCCGGAAAGGAAAGATTGTGGAGAGAGACGACAGCAAGCATTCGGTTCCGAACTCCCCCTCCGCTGACGCGTCCGTCAACGACGCCATTATCATCTCTGATCTTCACCTCGGCAGTTCTATCTGCCAGGATAAACACATCATCGAGTTTCTCGAAGACCTCGAATCCTCCCGCATCCAAACCCGTGAACTCATCTTGAACGGCGACGTGTTCGATTCCATCGATTTTCGCCGGTTGAATAAACGTCATTGGAAGGTTCTTTCGCTCTTACGCAAAATATCCGATCGGATTGCAATAACGTGGGTATGCGGCAATCACGACGGACCAGCCGAGCCGATCTCGCACCTCCTCGGGGTTGATGTTCGCGATGAATATGTCTTTAAAAGCGGTGATCGTTCAGTGCTCGTTCTCCATGGCCACCAGTTCGATGAATTTGTCACCACCTATCCCCGCGTAACATTTCTAGCCGATATCGCTTATCGATTCCTGCAATGGATCGATGAAACTCATCGTGTCGCCCGTTTCGCGAAAAACAATACGAAAGTGTTTTTGCGATGCGTCGAAAAAGTCCGCAACGATGCCATTGCCTATGCCGCGTCCAGAAATATCGATATCGTGTGCTGCGGCCACACGCACCTTTCCGAGATGATCAAGGAACAGCTGGTTCATTACTTCAATAGCGGCTGCTGGACTGAATTCCCCTCAAATTATTTGAGTGTGAAGGAGGGTTTGGTTCAGCTTAATACATTCATATCCGCCAAAGAGATCGGCTCCGACAAGATCGCTGCTGCGGCAGTCGGGGCTCTTCCTTCACCGGAACTCGCGTTCGGTTAACGCCACAAGCGTCGGAAGATTATCTCACCATTAGCCCCCACTCTTCAGCAATGACCACATATTCACCTGTTCTAAACCAATCTGAGACCTCCGCGCTCCCGAAGAAAAACGGAGTCCGGACGGCGTGGTTGGTTGCTGCCAACATGGGGTACGGGCATCTCCGGGCAATTTTTCCTTTGAAGGGAATCGTCCATGAAGAAATTGTTATTCTGGGCGAAAACGATAATTCCAAGGCTGTAGAAAAAAAACTCTGGGAAAAACTTCTTGTGTTATATTCCCGGTTTTCCCGCGCCAAGGGAATTCCGGGCATTGGAAAATACCTCTTCAAGATTCTTAACCGGTTTCTTTATATCCCATCGGTCTATCCTGTACGCAATCTTTCGCAGGCAACGTTCCAGGTTGATCTGCTCGCGACATTTATCCGGAAAGGCTTATGCGCAGGGATTCTTGGCAAAATAAACGATCGGCCGCTGCCGTTGGTGACATCGTTTTACGCGCCGGCGATCGCTGCAGAGATGAGCGGTCATCATCCGACGTACTGTATTATTTGCGACGCGGATCTCAATAGAGTATGGGTTCCCAAAGAACCGTCTGAGAGCAATATTACCTATTTCGCCCCTTGCGGAAAATCTGCCCAACGCCTGCAGGCGTACGGTGTCCCGAATGATAGGATTGTCATTACCGGCTTTCCGCTGCCCGGCGAACTCCTTGGTGGAAAGTCTCTCCCGATTCTCAAGTCAGATCTTCGCACCCGGCTCCGGTATCTGGATCCTAACGGGAGATTTTGGCAGATGCATTCGCGAAATGTCGAATACTTTTTGGGCAAGGAGAGGGTGGAACGCGAACCTGAGAGAGCGTTGACTCTTATGTATGCCGTTGGAGGCGCCGGCGCACAGAGAGAAATCGGCAGGCGAATCGCTTTCAGTATTCGGGAGAGATTGTCGAGCGGCCAGATTCGTTTAATTCTTGCCGCGGGCACAAATTTTGCGATCCGAGATTATTTCGAAGAACTACGAATCGAGCTTGGGCACGCCGTGGCCGAAAATGTCAGCGTAATTTATGCAGATATCTTCGAGGAATATTATACGCTCTTCAACCGGTCGATCCGGACGACGGATATACTATGGACCAAACCGAGCGAGCTGTCGTTCTATTGCGCGCTCGGCATCCCAATCATTATCTCGCCGATCATCGGATCGCAGGAATATTTCAATCGCAAATGGCTCCTGGAAATCCGGGCAGGTTTCAAGCAAGACGATCCCGATTATGCCGATCAATGGCTCTTCGAGCTCCTCAATAAGGGGCTGCTTGCTGAGGCATCGTGGGCAGGTTTCTTAAAGGCGCGAAAGCTTGGCACGTACAAGATCTTAGATATTATCGCAGAAGGAAAAGTCTCTGATGACGATTCGCCTCTTCTTCGGTAAACAAAACATCCGGAATACGTACAAACCGATAACCGTATGACAAACCGAAAATATCTCTTCTTGTACCTTAAGACCGGCGGAGGACATTTGGCTCCGGCACGTTCAGTCAGATCGTACTTGCAGACACGCTATGCAGGCACTATCGAGCCGATACTCGTCGATGGTCTTGAGCAGGCGCCGCGGATGATCCGTTTTCTCCTTGAAGATGGGTATAAGCATCTTCAAGCGTATGCACAATGGTTATATGCGCTCTTATATTTCTTGAACAAGCTGCCGCTCATTGCGCGCTTCAATACATGGATCGTTGGGATAAGCGTGATGCCGTACCTGGAACAACAAATCCTCGTCCAGCGGCCCGAGAAAATCGTCATCTTTCATTTCTTTCTGATCAAACCGGTAAAGGACATTCTGGCGCGCCACGGATTGGCAATACCGACACTCGTAGTGGTAACAGACCCGTTCACGGCGCATCCGCTCTGGTTCCTCGATATGAAGCATCGGTTCATTGTGTTCAGCGATCGGTTGCGCGATCACTGCGTTCGGTTGGGGGTCGAACAGAAGGACGTCTCTGTATTTCCGTTTGTTCTTGACGAAAAATTTAATGGTATTGCGGAGAATGTTCCGGCGGGGGAATTAAAAGCCCGACTTGGATTCGATCCGATGAAGAAATTGATTCTCATCATTGGAGGAGCTGATGGGATGCCGCGAGGAAAGCGCCTCGTAAAGGGGTTGCTTAAGACAGATCCTGAGGCCGAAATCGCCATCGTCTGCGGCAGGAATAAACGCCTGCGGGACAAGCTTGTTGCACTCAAACATAGGCGGGGGTGTGAAAATCTAAAGGTCCTCGGATATGTAAGCCATGTCCACGAACTTCTCCGCGCTTCTGATGCAGTAATAACGAAATGCGGCGCATCGATCTGTATGGAAACGTTGCTCGCCCGAAAGATCCCGATCGTCAATAATTATCTGTGGGAACAAGAGAAGGGAAATGTCGAATTCCTGTGCGGGAACCAAATTGGCATTTATGAACGCAAAATTGCAAACATCCCCGCTTGGATCCACACGCTCCTCACAGATTCTCAATCGTACGACCGTTTCAACCGGAATATTGACCGTGCTCATTTGGTGAATGGTGTCGATATGGTCTCGGCATTTATTATGAATTTTGGAACCGCGTGATTTGCGGAACAAGAGGCCTTTAGCATTTGTTATTGAAAACAGAGGTTTTCCGGCATCCGATGCTCTTTTTCGTCCATTTGGAGCGCTTTGAAAGCTTTGCGGTGTTCAATTTGACTACCGCCGGCAAAAATTGTAATATTGAGTATCAACTCTGGACGGCTTTTCCCTCCTGACTTTCCCCCCGAGGGTACACTTCAGCGTAGGTTCGTTTATTTGTTGTA
>DATGFY010000079.1:0-17891 GCA_035308785.1 Bacteroidota bacterium
AGTTTCATCCTCAAATGATCATCCTCTCTGCCGGCTTCGACGCCCACGCCGATGATCCCCTCGCCAATATTAACCTCACCGAAGAATCATTCGCAAAAATGACACGGATGGTGATGGATTCAGCCGCAAAGCTCTGCAACGGAAAAATGGTTTCGGTTCTTGAAGGAGGGTACTCCCTTAACGCCCTGGCCGCAAGCGTGGAAGCGCATCTTCAGGTGTTGGGGAGATAGGTGCTAGGTGTGCCGCGAACTTTTAAAGTGTCATTCCCGCATGTTTCTGGCGGGAATCCAGCGCCTTTTCTCTTAGAATAAAATGAACCCCATTGCAAACTGACACCGAGATTGCCGCGTTGCTCTGCCGACTTCGTCGCCGGTGCGCCTCGCAATGACTATTAATTGAGAATGCCCGATCTCCCACAAAATATCATCCGTATCAACGACCGCGTCTCCGTCCCTACATCGGAAATTAATTTCCGTTTCTCCCGCAGCGGCGGCCACGGCGGTCAGAATGTCAACAAGGTCGAGACCCGGGTAGAACTACTCTTCGATGTGCGCCGTTCGCTCGCCTTTTCCGAAGCCGAGCGGCAACTCCTTTTGGATAGACTGCGTTCACGCATCAATTCAGATGGAATACTTTCTCTCACAGTCGAAACTTCCCGCAGCCAGTGGAAAAACCGCGAAGAAGCTGTCGAACGATTTGCAGAATTGTTACGAAAAGCGTTGGCTGTTCAGAAGAAAAGAGTGGCGACGAAAGCATCGCGGGCCTCGAAGGAGAGACGGATTACATCGAAGAAACGAAGAGGCGAGATCAAAAAGATGCGCGGGTCGAAACACTCTGACGATTGATTTGTAGGGCGACCACCTCCCCACAGTGTCATTCCCGCGAAGGCGGGAATCCAGCGTCGTTTCTTTTTCGCCGTAAGATCCTATACAATCAAAGTTCAGTCTTACAGAAGATGCTCACCAGAACCTACTTTGTCTATATTCTCGCAAGCGGACGTAATGGCACCCTCTATATCGGTGTCACCGACAATCTTGTACGTCGAATGATTGAGCATCGGGAAAAAGCAGCGGAGGGCTTCACGCAGAAGTATAGCATCGGCGAACTTGTTTACTACGAAGTGCACGCGGATATCAACCAAGCAATCATCCGCGAAAAGCAATTGAAGAAATGGCGGCGTGCTTGGAAAACCCGTCAAATCGAGGAGCGAAATCCCTATTGGGTGGATCTATTTAGGAATGGCGAGATCATCGCCATGCCGATGCAGGGAGAGAGCGAATAACGCCGAATCGATTTACGAACTTGAATGCAACGACGCTGGATTCCCGCCTTCGCGGGAATGACACCAAAAAGTACTTCGCTTTTACTCTCCGCCGCTCTTGAGCTTGGCAATTTTTTCTAAGAACTCCTCTGCCTCCCTCCCGCCAAAACCCCTCGCCTCAAGAGATTCTTTTGTGATTGAATTCGTATCGAGTTGTTCGCGGAGAATTTCAAGTTCCAGCCGCGAAAACCGTTCGCCTTTCAATACGTAATCTTCAAACGCTTCCCATGCCATCGGGGCGACCTTCTTCGTGATCTCGGCCATCGCTTCGCCATAGACGCGGATCTCGTACTGCGCGTGCGGATCGATGCGGAGCCGGAGGAAATGAAATAAATTATGAAGGTCGATCTTCCAGTACCATTCGGTATAGAGCGATACCGGCAGATTCACGCGCGCGAGCTCGCGCGCAATATCGGCTCCGAGCATTTCTTCGTAATGCCCGTACGCCTGATGCTGATCGGCGAGCAGTAGTTGCAGCACCTTGGCGCGAAGGGCTTGCGGCACCTCTTCGTCCGATCTCCCCTGGCGGTTGGTTCCGCTTTGAAAATGTATCGCCTCATCGGTCGGAACATAAAATTCGTCCTTCATGATCGAATAGCGCCCCGAATATTCATTCACGTTGGCCGTGCGGTGCCGTATCCATTGACGCGCAACAAAGATCGGAATCTTGCAATGGAATTTCAGCTCCACCATCTCGAACGGCGTCGTGTGCGAGTGGCGCATGAGGTAGCGGATGAGCCCGCGATCCTGATTGACTGTCTTTGTGCCCTTACCGTACGAGACGCGCGCCGCCTGCACGATCGATTCATCGCCGCCCATGTAATCGATCAGCCGCACGAAGCCCGCGTTGAGGCATTTGAATTCTTTATCGAGTATCGCTTCTACTTCAGGTATGTTGGTGCGCGCCAAAGGGATTCAATGATAAAATTATTCTTGAGGAATTGTTCGGAATAGAATTAATGTACGGAGCGGGAGCGAGAAAAGCGAATGGACTTTCCTATGCTTTTTACTTACTTTACCTATTATGAAGGGGCGCTTTCTACTCTCGGTTATTCTTGCCATCACCACTCTTTCCTGCCATGAAATGTTGCCCGTAAGGGTCGATCCGGGCCATGTGTTCATTGGAACGATGACGCCGGAGTATATCGTAACACAAAATGAAAACGTCATCCAATTGTGCATTCATTTTGAGAACATCTACGAAGAAACTCTGCAGGCGCCCGCCCTGTTCAAAGGCCCTCTGACTATTGCCGTAGCATCCGATACCACGTACAAGAAAACCTTGGTGATCACCGGCGATGAGATTTCTCGAGGACAGTACGATCCAACGACAAATACCATTACCGCCGACCCCGATTCCACATACACCCTACACGTTGTCTGGAATTTTATCGACGACCAGGGACGGGACGTGCGAACACTTTTTAGTTTCACAACCGATTCCGCCTGCGGCCGCAAGATCTGGACCGGATCGTTCATCGTCGGCGGGTCGCTGCAAATTATCGATCGCACCGATCCGATCATCTTTCCGTATCAACGCTTCAGCCACTATCTCACCGATAAATGGGTGCAGCCGTCGTATTTCTGCCCCAACGTTAGTGATGCGTTTGATTGCTATTGACCGGAATGAACGGCTATTGGTATTTCTCAATTCTCATGAGCATCGCTTCAATCTCGTGCCACGAATCGCTCCCCGGCTCGTACGACCCCGGGAATGTGTTTATCGCCGGACTTTCGACGCAGTACATTGTCACGGAAACGGAGAACACTATCCACCTGTGCGTCCGGTTTAGGAACGTTTTCGATGAGACGCTGCAAGACACCTTGCTCCTCAACGGCTATATCTCCATCGCTCTCACCCGCGATACCTCGTACCGGAAAACGTATGTCCTCAGCGGGGCCAACCTCGTCCGCGGGAAATACGATCCTTCGACCAATATCATCACCGCCGATCCCGATTCCCTCTACATTCTTCGTGCGATCTGGGATTTTACCGATGACGAAGGGCGCGATGTACGCACCATTATGTTCTTTCAGGGCTATCCGAGCTGCATTCACCGCGATACAACAATCGAAACGTTTACGGTGAAGGGCCAGTTGACAATCATGAACCATACGAATCCATTAGTCTTTCCGCCCGTTCAATTCACGCACATCATTGAGCGTCAAACGTTTTATCCAAAATCCTGTCCGGGCGTAGCAACCATTTCCGATGACGATACCTGCAATTGAGAACGATCATTCGACATAGCTCCATCGTCGCGATTCTTTCGATCACCTTTCGCGTATGCGCACTCGGCGGTACGACGGGCATTCTCACCGGTACAATCACCGATAAAGAGAAACACGAAGGGATCATCGGCGTTCAGGTCTTTCTTATCGGCACAATGTACGGCGGCGTTACCGATACTAATGGCGCGTTCCACATCGGCAACATTCGCGCGGGTGTCTATGATATCCGCTGTTCACTCGTTGGATATGCAACCATCGTTGTCAAGAATGTCACTGTCTTGCCGGATATCCGCAACCGCCTCCATGTGGAGATGGAACAATCGCCGGTGGAAATGGCTGCAGTTGAAGTGACCGCAGACCAGCCGATGATCCAAAAAGACCAACCGCAAACGGCATTCACCGTGGGAGAACATAAGATCAGCGCCCTTCCCGTTTCCACCATCAACGATCTGCTCGCCCTTCAACCGAGCACAACCGTAGAAGGAAATATCCGCGGTGGAAAATCCACCGACGTCCTCTATATGGTCGATGGACTTCCGATGCAGGATGTGATTTCCGGCGGTTCCGGCGGGTTGGTGCCCAAATCTTCGATTTCCGGCATGACCGTCATGACCGGCGGGTACGATCCCGAATACGGCAATGCGCTCTCGGGAGTCGTTAACGTTGTTACCAAAACGGCCACGGACCGGCCAATCATCCTCGCTCGCGGCGAAATGGATAATTTATTCCCCGGCAGCATCAGCAACCAGTACGATCGGTACAAGGAGGCGGAACTCAGCGCATCAGGGCCAATCGTATCGGGAAAGCTTTCATATCTTTCATCGAATACGTACACGCAAACTGATACGCGCTTTTGGTCTGACTTCGATAAATATTTTTCCTCCCCCATCGCGCATGAATGGAACGGGCTTGAAAAGCTGGAGTACGCAATATCACCGGAGGAACGGCTGAGCGTGCAGGGGGTTTTCGATATCCACTCCTGGCACGATTACGAATTCAGCTGGCGCTACAATCTGGAAGGACTTCCGCCTGAGAACCGGACGAGCAACCGCATCGCCGTATTGTATTCGAATATGATTTCTTCCCGCACCTATTACAGCGTCAGCATCAGCCGCTATTTTCTCGAATCGCAAATCGGTCAGGGATCGGCAAACGATGTCTCACTCGAGCCATTTCAATACGACCTGTTTCTGAAATACATTATCAGCGGACAAGAGAATTGGTGGGCGGATACGAAGCAAGACATTTGGACCTTGAAGGGCGATCTGACCAACGAATCTATTTCCTCTCACTTTTTCAAGATCGGATACGAGCTCAATCAATACAATATCTCCTCCGATGTGGTAAAGTACGAACCACAGATGACCTATTTTGGCAAACCGATACTCAACGCTCCGGAATTGAACTACAGCGATACGTACAATTACTATCCCTACTCGGGCGGCCTTTACGCGCAAGACAAAATACAGATCGATTCCGGCGGGTCGCAGGCAAGCATCGGCGTACGGTGGGATTTCCTCGATCCGCGCGCGCAGCGGCCGGTGGTAGAATTCATTCCGACCAGCCAAAACCAATACAATGAACAGATATCCGCTTCGACCAACGCATCGTTCAAACAGCAGTTTTCACCGCGCATAGCGGTCTCCACCTCGGTCGATAGCAAAACATTCCTCTTCGCAAACTTCGGTCAGTATTTTCAATTCCCGCTGTTCGATTATCTATATTCCGGGATTACTCCCGTGCAGTTACAGCAAGGATCGAAGAATGTCCTCACCGGCAATCCCGATCTTCAGCCCGAACACACCTCGCAGTGGGAAGTCGGAGTAAAACGATCGCTCGACAAGAACGTGATGATTGCGGCGACATATTTTTACAAAAACACGGAGAACGAAGTCGATTCAAAAACGTTGGTGCCGTTCGATAGCCGGTTGGCGGGCGATTTCGGTTTTGCATCCTATGTCAATGATGCATCTGCGGATGCAAACGGCCTGGAGATTGTTCTTAGCCGCGAAAACGATGAACTGTTTTCCGGCAGCATTTCCTACACCTACATGACGACGGAAGGGACGAGCGATTACGCCAACCAGCAATTAAATATCGCACAATGGGGTTTTCCGCTGGCCCCGGTGACTTTTCCTCTTAGCTGGGACCAAACACACACATTAAAAATCGATCTCCTTTCGCACTTGCCGTTCGGCATCGAAGGCAACGTCGTTCTCCTTTACAATTCCCCCCGGCCCTACACATATTATCCCACCAAAGACGGCTTCACGCCGTTGGATTCAACCAAGGCGTTCGTTCCCAACAACGCGCGAATGTCCGATGTTTTATTTCTTAACTTGAAACTCCAGAAACGAATCCCGCTCGATTACCTAAACGCACGGTTTCTTTCGGTCTATTTCGATGGGCGCAATATTCTCAACCGCGCAAACGTAAAATGGGTCGATTCCAACGGCAGGATTGGCGGCGAGCTTGGCGATCCCAGCGGCTACTACGATCCCCGCCGCGCACGAATCGGGGTGACAATGGAGTGGTGAGAACACAAAAAAAATCCCGCGCCAGTCTGGCGCGGGATCATCGTTTTATCCCAAAGGAATGAAACGATCAGGGGGCTTATTTGAAGCCTCTGCTATAATGTAAACAGCGCCGAAACAGAAGTCAAGAGGGCAACTGAGATCCGACCAGACGTAAAAATCGTTACGCTGCCTCCGCCTTCGTGCTGGCAGACGATAATACCCGCAATCTCTGAAATTGTTTTGCAGTAAGTCGGGTCTGAATCTCCGGCATCAGCGCTTCGGGTATCGGCCCGCAAGCGCAATGCCGGGCGTGTTGAATATGCCAGGAAACCTGTTGATCCTGTGTCGCCTTTTTCGGCAAAATGTAGTGTTCATGCCATATATTATTCATTGAGTACAATCCTCGTATCGTGCGTTGCAATACTATAAGATACGAAAATTCCACGTCAATTGAATGGTTCTGAGGAAAGTCGGTCTGGTGGGATTGAAATGGACATTCTACCGCTGAATTACTCCCTTGTCAATCTGAAATCCGATCCGCCGCGAGCGGACCGAAATCATAATGAGCGGGGTCTCAAACCCGCGACGTTCTCCGCCTCTGGCGGATTGGGAAGCTGACCTGCTTTCCAATAAATCCGCAAATCAGTAATCCAACTTCCGAAATAGCTTTGAGCGGGAGACCGGGATCGAACCGGCGACGTTCAGCTTGGGAAGCTGACATTCTACCGCTGAATTACTCCCGCGGCGATTCGTAAAGACATAATATACTCCATACGGGTGATTTTAGCAAAACCGTTTGACCCTCTCATACGAAGATTCCTTCTTGTAGATGTTCTTCCGCATGACTACCCGGTTGTTTCTTCGGGAGTTTTCGACGTGGCAATCGACCCGATTTTTTCCCGGTAGTGTTTGGCATGCGGATTCTGGTTATCGAGAACGAATATTCGTTCGATCTCCGTTTTCGCCCTCTCGATTTCTCCGGTTCGAATGAAGAATTCTGCTTTCCGCAAATGCAGACCGATTAACTCGTCTTGATTGGTCCGCTGAAGGATATTTGGGTTCGGCGGCGCTTTGCCGATTTCCAGTTTCTTAAATAAGTCTCGTAACATAATAACCCTGCTTAGTGATTGGTGATATTGATCTGGTTGATTATTTCAAACTCATTGTGGTGAGAATGCTATTTTAACCTTCCGAGCGCTTCAAGCTTTTCTTGGGCCCGATTCGTGTAATCGAGCGTCGCCGGATGGTCAGGTTGTATCAACAGTACCTTATCCCACACTTGCACGGCCGTCCGGTAGTCATCCTTGAGATAATACTGAAGACCCTCTTTGAAGAACTTGCTGACTTTTGATCGGAGAACGTCCCTAATCTGCGCGAGATATTCTTTTGCCTCCCGCTGATTCGGGTCACGATTAATCGATTCTGCAAAGCCGGAAAGTCTCTGATAATAGCTCGAGTCGTTATCGGCGGTCTTGGCGCCTTCGAGAAGCGACTTGCCGGTTTCCAGGGTCTCAAGCGAGTCTGCCATCAACCGTGCGCGGGTATCGGACGGATCTATTGCCGCAAGATGCTGGAATTCCTTTTTTGCCTCTTCGAGCCGATGCCTTCGGAGAAGCGCCTGGGCATGAGCATACCGATTCGTAGGCCTGTTCTTCGGCGAATCTTCCGCTTGGTCCGATTTTGTATCCATTTCCTTCAGTCCCGAAATGGCTGATTCGTTATCGGGATCGATATCGAGCGCTCTCTTATAGAGAAGACTCGCCTCATCGAACTTTTCGTTTTTACGCAAGCTGTCGGCACCTGCGACCAGTCGGTTAAGTTCGCGCTGTGCTTCAGCCTCAAGTGTATCCCGTCTCAACGCTGCATCGTTGTTATGCGGATTAACGATGAGAACTTTCGAATAGTAATCGATCGCCTCGCGGTAGTCCCCTCGCTTTTCGTATTCGCCGGCCAATTGGACATAATATGTTGTCGTCGTTTCGGCTTTGGCCTCAGAAAGGCGGGCATATTCTGCGGCAGGCGAATAGTACTCGTCGTAATTAAGTGCAAATTGAAATTCCTGCTGTGCTTCATAATAGCGCTGCTCGTCGTACGCCTTCATTCCCTCATCATAATGGTTCGTGCGGACATCGCGCGCCGCATCCGTAAACCGGAAGTTGAGCGAAACCAGGAGTCCGTAATTACCGACTGAGGCCTGAATATTGAGGTAACTTTCTTGAAGGCCGGCGCCTGCCGCAATGGAATTGAAGGACGATGTTCCCAGGAAGGCAGAAAACGAAGAGGTAATTCGCGCTTCCGAACCAAGAAGGAGTTGAGTGTTGCCGTTTTGGGATTGCACTGCTGCTTCTGCGCTCAACACGTTCGGCAGAACCCAATACGCCATTCCCGCATTTACACCTGCGAGCGAAGCGGAAGGAGACGGCGAAACATTCATCATGCTGAGATCAGCGAGAAGCCCGGAATACGGCGATGAAGAATCGAAAAATTGTCCGGCCATGCCCAG
This sequence comes from Bacteroidota bacterium, assembly GCA_035308785.1. Lineage (GTDB taxonomy): Bacteria > Bacteroidota > Ignavibacteria > UBA10030 > SZUA-254 > DATGFY01. The sequence continues at coordinate 8,573 of DATGFY010000079.1, forward strand.
CGAGATTGTCGCCTGGTCCGAACCATCGGAAAGAAGATTCAGCGCCCCTCCGATCATCACGTTGCGGCTCAGGAGGCGCCCGAATCCTGCGCTGTACCAGCGTTGGTTCAAATCGTTGCTCACGCCTGCTGAAAGCGTGCCATACTCTGGGATGAAGTAGGATCCGGAAAAAAACGAGAGCTGAGAGAACCGGTCTGCGCTCATCAAGATATCGCCCTGATGAACGCGGGCAAGATAGGCAGGGTTATAAAACAGCCCTCCGGAGTAGTCAAGCCAGAGCACAGGAGAATCTCCAACGGAAAAACTTTGAGCTCCGGTCAGATGCGTTTGTCCCATCGCCGGAAGGGTTAATACCATCGCAACACACGCGATTCCTAAAGATATCAGAAGTTTTTTCATAACGTTCAAGAGAATGTATATTGAATTTGAGAGACGGGGACTTGCTCTTTAATGCCTTTTACAGAAATTTTCGTTTCCTCTAAAACCGGTATCCGGCCGTAGATTCTTGAAACAACATCTTGTGTGACAAGGATTTGAAACCCCCCCGCGGCCTGGCATAAGCGCGCCGCCAAGTTCACCGTATCGCCGATCGCGGTGTAATCCATGCGCTGGCGCGAACCAACGCTTCCCAGCACGACGCGTCCAACTGCGATGCCGACGCCGATTTCGAGAACAATTTCGTTTCGAGAGGCCCGCTCCGTATTCAGCAAGGCAATTCTCTTTTGTATTTCGATTGCCGCCGAAACGGCGTCATAAACCATCTTCTCTTCGGCGAAAATGCCCATGATTCCATCGCCGATAAACTTATCAACGAGCCCGTTGTACTCATGGATGATGCGCGTTTGGATATCGAGATAATGGTTGAGCAACTCGATAACTTCCTCAGGCCACAACTGACCGGAGATGGAAGTAAAATTCCGGATATCGGTGAACATCACCGCAATCACTCTTCGGGTACCCACGAAGAGATCCTGCTTGTGATTCAGAATGACCTGCTTCGCAACCGGAGACACCAGTTTTTCCATCTCCCCCTTCTCGTGGATCTGCCGAACCATCATGTCAATCTCGCGCGTCAGGGTTTTGACGATGTCGCCTCCACCCTCCGTTCCCCGTGCATGATGCTGCTTCACGAGGCGCGCAGCTTCCGAAAGCGCAACGCCGATCTGAACAAATTTTCCCGCGAGCAGGAAAAAGAGAACAACCACAGAGAAAGCGACTCCCGCACTGACCATTCCGATCGTTCGATAGAGATCCTTGATCGCTGCTGACGAAACCGCTTTCGAAAAAGTTGCCCAAGCTCCTCCGAGGAGGATTCTCTTGCGGATTTGGCCTTCCTGTTTATAAACGAAAATCGGTTCAATGAAACGCGTTTCTGCGTCGTTTTCAAATACCTCAAGGGAATCCGCTCTCAACGCTCCGTTCCATATCTCCAGCGGAGCCCGATGGTAGATACTATCGACGACGGTGTGCGCGACGATTACTCCCGTTCGATCAAACACGGAGAGTGCAAGCAGTCCGGGAATTTTGCGATTGCCGACACCGCTGACATTTTCCTGGATGACCGATGCGGAATTCAAGATCAGGTTATCCTTCGCGATATCGGCAAGATTCGCCACGATAGTTTTCCCAAGAATTTCCGTTTGCATCCGCGCCGTTTGCGCTTCTTGCCGGGCGACGAAGGAACCGATGAGCAACACCCCTCCGCCAATCGCCGTACCGGCAATGAGACTGATCCGTACGCGCAGTTTTACTCTTGAGCCCGCCCCGGCAATCGATCCCCGCAGCGACGATAGGTAAGACAATATCCGGGAACGGCATCGTGACTCTGCAGTCTTCCACACGGCATACGTTTCCGGCATCAGCCGTCCGAACATCGTTCGGAAATAACGAACGAACGCCAGCTTCGAAGAGCGGCTTCGGGGTAATGCTCGCACTCCCGCCAATCCATTCCGCAGATTTGAACGGAGTTTATCGAGCGGCAGCATGCCTGCCAGAAAGTTAACCTTCATAGATCCGTTGCACCTCGAACGTTTCTGTTTCAGGTTGATCCGTTACAGGGCTGCAGTTTTAGAATTAATCTTCTGCAATCGGTTCAGCATTTCCGGGAGCTCTTGCTGAATCGAATTCTTATAGATGAATCCGTCCACATGCAATAGCACGCCCATTGCTTCATATGTTCTTCTCTCTTCGGCGGTAACGAATACAACTTTTGTGGCGGGAGAGAACGATTTGATCTGCCTCGCCGCTTCGAACCCGCTCATCTCGGGCATGCTGATATCGATCAGGACAAGATCCGGATGGAGTCTCAGGGTTTCTTTCACCGCTTCATTGCCGTCTTGCGCTTGTGCTACAACTTCGGCGCCGAGATGTTCTGAGATAAAGTTCGCGCATTCAGTGCGGAACATCTCATGGTCGTCAGCGATCAGAACTTTCATGTTTTGCATATTATTTCTCCTTGTCATGGTGAATGGTGTGTAGTTGGTAAATAGGTTGCACTAAATAATTTCATAATCGGAGCATTTCGATTTACCGTACAATCTCGGTCAATCCTATTCGACGAAATGAAGCTTCTTTAAGGCTGCATTAACGCGGTTCGTCATCAATTCCACATCCCATGATTTCTCGATGTAATCGACCGCACCGAGCCGGATGGCCGCCTTCGCCGAAGCTTCCGAACCATATCCGGTAATAAGCATCACCTTCGCGTCTTCATCGTACATGCGAATCTCTTTGAGCACCTCAATCCCGCTCATGCTTGGCAAACCGAGATCGAGAAAGACAATCTCAGGCGAATGGTGCTTGTAGAGAATGACGCCTTGAGGCCCATCGGCGGTGGAGATAACCGTGAACCCATCTTTCGAAAGCAGGATCTTCAACAACTCAAGATCCATTTCATCGTCATCTATGATGATAGCTTTTTTCGTACGTTGCCCTTTCTATGTGCGTATTCTTTATGAACTGCTAGAGCAAGTCGCCGATGCGCTGCTCTACGGTTTTGCGTTTTTCCGAATGCGTCTCCCGCGTGGTACGGATCCATGAGTCAGGCACACCTTTCCACAACAGCGAGAGATATATCTTCAATTTCCACAAGGCGTAACGCGGAACGTACACGAGTGAAGCGTACAGCCCGGAATCGGCCTTTGCCGCAATGAGTCCGGCAAGCGCATGAACCGCCGCAGCTCCCAGAGCGATGCACCAAAGCCACCCAAATGCGCCCACCGCCTCCACACCCATAAGCAGGCAGCACAAATGAATCGCTGCCATTGCAAATATGAATGCGGTAAGATTCACGAACGGCGGCATAATCAAATCGATAAGCGCATCCAGATAGACAAACGAAAAATGTGTTATTGCCTTGATGAATAACTTGGGCGCATAGTTCTTGATGACTCCGTACCTTCCCGTTTCCCATCGGCTTCGCTGCGAAACGCTGTGCCGGGCTTCCACAGGCATCGTCGCAATCACCGATGCCTCGGGGGCAAATTCGACGCGGATACCATGCAGCAACAGAATCAAGCCATATTCAAGATCTTCGGCTATCGAATATGCCTGCCATGGAACTTCGCGCAGCACATCGGCCCCAATACACATCCCGTTTCCGCGTAATCCCGCCGAAAGGCCCAGTTGTTTCCTTCCGAGTGGGCGGGCTATATTATAGAGAGTGAATCCAAATCGAATGACCTCGGAATTCCATATCCCGGGTCTCGCGGCGACGATATCGGCTATTTGAATGACCCGCGCGCCGCGTTCACGATATCCGCCAAGCACGCCGAGAATATTTCTTGAAACTTCACTGTCAGCGTCGATGACGACAAAAGCGTCGTAATGTTTTCCGCCGTTCCGAAGATTGTCAAAACACCACCGCAGCGCATACCCTTTGCCGATATGCGTTTCATCGAAACGCTCGAGGACCCTCGCTCCCATCGAGCTGGCGATCTCAGCGGTGCGATCCGAACAGTTGTCCGCGACGACGACCACGTCGAACATTTCTTGCGGATAATCGATTGCATACACGCTGCTCAATGTTCTCTCGATCACCGATTCTTCGTTGTGCGCCGGGATGATTATTGCGAATCGGGAATCGTACGAGAGCGGCGGCATTTCCTTGCCTCGTTCGAAGAGCGCGATGATGCTTAGAAATGCAAGGTAAACCGGAAATATCCCGATCATGACAAGGAGCGCTATTTCGATCCACTGAATCATCGGGTACCCTTCTTCTGCGATATTGCTGCGTACGCCGTCGAGAAGGAGGAAAAAAAGCCGGCAAGATAAACGAACGGCGCCGTATAATTTATTGCCACCTCGTTCACGAAATAATTCTTCTCATTATCTTCGTAGCATTTGCCCGGAAATGGCGAAATAATGTGGCCTTGTAACCGGCTTCCATTATTAGGCCCGCCAACAAGCAAACCGGGAACCGGAGCGCCCGCATGCAGCATCATCGAAAACTGGTGGTATGGATGGCGCACCGGGTTGGAGCCAACGCCGGTAACGAATGAAATCCCAAACGTGTTTCTGCCCAGAAGATAGTGCAGTTGATCGGCAGCAGCGCTGAGGTATGACATGTTCTTGGTTACCTGGTAAAGACTCACAAGATCGAAAGCATATCCCGCCACGATGCTATTCGAACCCCAATAGTATTCGTCGTGAGTCAGAATGCAGCGGTAACCTCCATCGTTGACTATCCTCACCAGGTCATCGGCATAGCTCGTCATCTGTCGAAGAATAGCCGTGCGCACATACCCGCGTTCGTCTTTCAACGGAATTTTTATGTATGAATCGTAGGCGAGGTTTTGCACCTGCTCCCAACTGATCGGGCTGAGCGAGGTCAAGAATTGTTGATAGTGAGCCGCGAAATAGTCTTGATATTCATCGCTGCCGGTTGCGCGAAACAGTTCCACCGAAGCCCATAGCCGCTCATCATCGTCTTGTGAATCGCCGTACTCTCCGCCCTCGACATCCGATGGATTATGAAAGCCGCCGGGCGGGATAGGAGAAGTGTGCACCATCAGAAATTGCCAGGCCGAAAGAGCAGCACGGAGGAGCTCGCGCGAGAATTGTGGATCCGATTTGGCATACTGACGTGAGGCAAGGGCGGTAACAGCCGCAAACGCGCCGGTTGCAGAAGTGCTGATTCCGAAGATGTATCGGGTATCGGGATCGTCTTGAGGCAGGCGCTCGCCTGTCCATTTTTTTGTCGATACTTTATGATACACACTCCCATCGGCGCTCTGCATTTTAAGCAACCATTCCAGTTCGTACCGGACTTCACCGAGGATGTCGGGAATTCGCATTGATGATTTGTCTCGTGCGGCCATTGACGCAAACCGGTCCTCATAAAGGTAAAGAAGGAACGCCGCGCTCAACGCCGCAGTCGAAGTAAACTTTCCATAATCTCCGGCATCGTGCCAACCTCCGGTGACATCCTTTCGTTTCGATTCGTTATCATAGAATATTGCATCGTTCGTATGGCACGGGGGATGTTGCCAAGGGGTTCCATGGTTGACTTCCGTGCCGCACCGCTGGTAATAAAAACTTTCCAGGCCGCGAGCGAACGCTGCGTTGAATACCGTATCGGATATCTCAAATTCGGATGAGATGAGACCGGAGCCATTGATAACGATGCGATACGTGCCGGGTGAGGAGAACTCTGTGAAATCGAGAACGAAGATATTATCGGTAGTGCTTTGATCGCGAGAACCGATCCGTGCAATACTGCTGCTAAAGACCGATTTTTCGGTTTTGCTGTCGATCAATTCGAATTTCCCGCTGATCGGTTCCCGGATTAATGCGATCTTTGGGTCGCCGGGCCTATACCCGAGCTCATCGATCATGATCTCTGTCTGCGATTGTAACACCGGCGCTCCGAACAAGATCAGGAACACCGTCACCGCCGGTTTCCATGCGCCGCCGAATGTGCGATCGTTATGACGATGAGGAGATATCATAGTAATTCGAAACATCCCCGTCACGAGTGCTTGACAGAAGAGAAATTCAAGGGGCCGTCCTGCGGCAAGGTCACTCGTCTTGCAATCTGCTCAGAAAAAATCGCGCGGAACAACCTCCCCAAGTTGCGCCGGACAAAGAATGCACATGCCACGGCAAACGGGAGCGGATCTTCTCCCGAAAGGATTCGATAATGCGTTTTCCTCACGAGGGAGAAACAATATCGCACGAACGGCCACTCGCGGTTTTTTCGATATCCCGAAAGGTAGGCGCGGAGGTCTTGCTTCAAAAAAAGGAGCCGCACATCGGCATCGTATTCATAGCTGAATGTCGGCACGCCGGTTTGGTGCCGGTACGCGAGCGCAGCAAGATTGACTCCGGCAAACGACCCGAGCAATTCCCATAGATTGTAGCGCGGGTTTATTTCGAGCATCTTGTATTCTTCGCGTGAAGCGTCCCATTTATAATCGATCTTCACGACACCACGGAACCGTATCCGCTGGAGATACTCGATGCTGTTCCGTTCGAGCCTGTAATCGTGGATCGTACGGATATAGACGCTTCCCCCTGTATGGGGCGGATACGTGCGGATTTTTTGCCCGATGAAAGATCCCAGGCAAAATGAATCTTCATCGAAGTAACCGTGAAAACTGGTGATGGTGTCGTCCCTGCCGTCGAGGTAGGATTGAACCAGGAAGCCGCCGGGCCGCTGCGGTAACGATGCGCAGAATTCTACCAGCGTTTCGATTGACGTGAAGCGGCGCAGAGCTTCCTTGTATTTCCCGAATTTTTCGCGCTGTTCTTCGGTATCCCACACCCAATCGCTGCTAAAGGCAGGCTTGACGATGCACGGGAACGTAATTTCGGAGAGATGAGAGTTCAGTTCGTCCGAATTTTCAAATCTGCGTGCAACGGGAACAGGAAAGTTGTGCCGGTGGGCGAAGTCGATGAAATGCACTTTATTAAATACTTTTTCAAGCGTATCATCGTCGGGGAGCAGGAATCGGTAATATTGTTCGAGCGTTTCTCGAAATTTCCCTACCAGCGCAAGTTCCGGATCTGAAACATAGAATAACACCGGCCGCACATTCAACGATTTTGAGAGGTTCACAAGAGTTTCAACGATTTGCACATCGTTCGCGCCCGTTACGGATGGAAGGACTTCAATATGGTTGCAAAATCTTGAGTACGAGGCAATGTTATTCTTCTGGCACGATGCAACAATTGAATAAATGTTTTGTTTGCCGAGAGACCGCACGATATCGTACGCCTCTGCGAATCCATCGAAGGAAAGTATCACCGCCGGAACGGGTTCTTGCTCCTTGCGGAATATCTCGAAGGTGTCCCTTACACCTCGCGCTTCGGATTGTTTTGCAGTAAGCATCATACTTTTTCAATCTCTTCTCATTTTTTCTGAAATACACCGATGTATGATTCTCCCGAACATGAAAAGTAGGGTATTTCGGTTCGAGAAAAGAGCGTCTCAAGAAACAATTCAATTTTGGTGAGCAGCGATTCCGGAAGCAAGCGGTAGCGGCGGACCACCCGGAATTCATATCCGAATGTTCTCCGGCTGTGTAATACGAACCCCTTCCGTTCGAGGAAATTCTCCAACAACCACGGGTTGTACGATTTATAATTGAAGCGAGCCAACGAATCCCCCGTTGTTGACGGAATCGACCATGAGCGTTGTTGCAAGATATTCTTTCCGTTTCCGGAATTGGATCCTCGTACCATCGACTGCAATTTCTTCCGCAAGAAGAAATCGAGATTCGACAATGAGATCGCGTTCTGCACGCTGAGGACAAGCCAACCATTCGGCCTCAGGACGCGCATAATTTCATCCACCCCGCGGTCGTCAGAAAGAAGATAGCCGAACACCCCGACGCAGACCACGGCATCGAACGAATCATCGGGGAAAGGGATGTTCTCAACGTCGCCACGGTGAAACCGGCGCGCTGAATCCGCGGCAAACTTGCGGAGCCGGTGTTTGCTTGTCTCGATCATCGCCGGCGATAAATCGATACCGTGGACATCGAGACCCATCGCCATTAATTCCGCGCTGTACTCGCCGCAGCCGCAGCCAACATCCAACACGCTGCGAAACTCTCCCCGCGGCACGGAATCCATCATATCGAGGACATACCGCTTTCTTCGCATCATCGTCCGATTAAAACGGTCATCCATATTCTCGTAGATGTTTCCCTGCCATGACTTCGATTCATCAAAGAATGATTGAACGAGGCTTTTTTGACCATCCTCGGGTGCAATTTGTATCTCAACGTTCGACTGGTCAATGATGGATTGCATGGATCGAATCCTTCGATAGTGATGGTATTGAATCGACTTGTTTTCGGATTTGCTTCTCTACGCGTTGAATTCCGTTGCGCAACTGCTTGAAGAGTTTCTTGATATGAAGCGCGGCCATCGCAAAGAAGGGCAAGAGATCATCCCAAGAAAAATATCCCGCTTCTTCGACTCCGTGAAACGAAGATACCCACTCTCCGAATTTCAACCTCCCATCGATCGCATATCGATAGCTAGAACGGAGATCTTTATCTTCGACCAGCCACTTTCGTCCTTCACGGCAACTCCCGGGATTAACCGGCTGTTCGGTGAGATCGAGATACAGAGCACGCACGACATCCATTCCGTTATCGGCGGTAAAGAGCCGAAACGTTGCGCCGATTCGAGGGTTGACATCGAGAACCTTGTATAAGCCATCGCGCTCGTCGTATCGGTATCCGATATCGAGAATTCCGCGATAACCCAACACCTTCATAAATTGTTTCGTGGTCTCTTCAACAGTTTTGTTCTTCAGACATACTCCCAACGAGGTCATCCCGGTGTACACAGGATTCTGGCGGATTTTCTTTCCGGTGTAACCGGCAAGACACTCCGATTGCCCGTTGAAGTATCCATTGAACATCCAAACAGTATCCTCTCCGCCGGGAATATACTCTTGCAGCATAAGGTTCGGATGAAGGGGATCTTCGAGGTTATCATACGCCTGAAGGAGTTCTTCTTCTGTATGAACAATGACCATTTTTTTGTCTGTCCGTGCCTCCAGCAGATTGCCATCGATTCCCTTGACCATAACGGGGAATGCAGCAGTTTGAAGATACTGAAGAACATCGTTTCGGCATTTCGGAAATTCGGTCGTCGCGGTGGGAATACCGCATGCCTTCGCCAACCCGTACATCGCCCCCTTGTCGCATAATCCATGTACAAGAGCGGGCGAGTTCACCGGAAAAATAAATCTCTGCCGCAACAGCTCTGCATTGTCTGCAACCAGCATCGCCATTTCATCGCTTGTAGGGATTAAAATGGCTTGCTCGCGGGTGCATCCTGTTTCATACAACAAGAAGTGGAC
>DATGFY010000080.1:0-3593 GCA_035308785.1 Bacteroidota bacterium
CGCGGCGTTTCACCTGATTTCGCGGATTCATTCGTTCACGGTGCTGAAGCTGTGTGGCGTCCGCGTCGAAGTGCACGGCACGGAATTTCTGGAACCCGGCAAGAGTTATATCTACGTATCAAATCATGCAAGCTTGTTCGATATTCCCGCAGTGATCGCCGGACTCCCCGATCGTGTGCGGATGGTCTATAAGAAGGAGATTCACAAGATTCCGGTGTTCGGCTGGGGAATGAAGCTCTCGAAAGTCTATATCAGCGTGGCGCGCGGCAGCGGTCCCGATGGAAAGCGCAGTATCGATGACGCGGCTGAGCAGATCCGCAACGGCTCTTCGGTGCTCCTGTTCGCCGAAGGCACGCGGACGCACGATGGGAAACTGCAGGCGTTTAAGCGGGGCGCCTTCCATCTTGCGATGCGCGCGGGCGTTCCGGTGGTGCCGCTGACCATTAACGGCAGTTACAAAGTGCTTCCGCGGAATTCATGGGATGTCCGCCCCGGGGTCATCTCGCTCGTGCTCGATAAGCCGATCGTTCCGCCGAATGCGGACGGCCGGGAAGAGGAAATTCGATTCAAAGATCAAGTGCAGGAAATTATCTCACGGCATTATATCGATCAGTAGGATCAATCGATGGCGGTAACCAAAAACGACGTAGCGCATATCGCGAAGCTCGCCCGGCTCAGCTTCACCGAAGCGGAGATGGAAGCGCTCACGCACCATTTGAACGACATCCTAAAATATGTCGAGAAGCTCAACACGCTCGATACGTCGAATGTCGAGCCGCTCTCGCAGGTGATCGATTCGACAAACGTGTTTCGCGACGACATCGTTGGGCCTTCTCTGCCGCGGGAAGACGCACTGATGAATGCACCCGCACATACGGATGAGTTCTTCCGCGTGCCTAAAGTGTTGGGCGATAAGTAGCCCGTGGGATCTGTTGTTGCCGTTATCCCGTCGCGGTATGGCTCGCAGCGCCTCCGCGCCAAGCCGCTGATCGATCTCTGCGGCAAACCGATGGTGCAGCACGTCTATGAACGGGCCGCACAGGCGAAATTGATCGACCGCGTGATTATCGCAACCGACCACGAGGAAATTGCGAAAACAGTTCGTGGTTTCGGCGGCGAAGCGGTGATGACGCCTGAATCGTTGCGTTCCGGAACCGATCGCGTCGCGTTTGTTGCGGAGAAGCTTTCAGATGCAGAGATCGTCGTCAACGTGCAGGGCGATGAGCCGCTCATCGATCCCCGGATGATTGATCAGGCGGTGGCCCCGCTGAAGGTGGATTCGGCCATCGCGGTGGGCACATTGGTGAAGGTTATCGATGATCCCGCAGACCTCGCGAACCCTTCGGTGGTGAAAGCGGCGCTCGATTGCAGCGGGTTTGCGCTCTATTTCTCCCGTTCACCCATCCCGCACCGTCGCGATGAGCCGGACATGCAGAAGTGGCTTGCGGGTCAAACATATTACAAGCACATCGGCTTGTACGTGTTCCGCAGAGAGTTTTTACGTTTGTATTCCGGCTGGGAAGAAACGCCGCTCGAACGGTCCGAGAAACTCGAGCAATTGCGGATCATGGAGCACGGCTATCGAATCAAAGCCGCCGTCACCGAATTCGATTCAATCCCGATCGATACCCAAGACGACGTGCAAAAAGTAATTGCAAGAATGAACTCGACAACATAAATGTAGCGACCCCCCTCGGCTTAGTCATTGCGAGCGGAGCGAAGCAATCCCGATAATGGATCGACAAAACGAATCCACGACATTAACGATTAACATTCAGCCAGTAAACACATAATCCCGTGCAGCGAAAAAACGTAAAATACATCTTCATCACCGGCGGCGTGGTCTCGTCGCTCGGCAAAGGCATTGCCGCCGCTTCCATCGGCCTGCTGCTCAAATCCCGTGGCTTGCGGGTTACCATCCAGAAATTCGATCCCTACCTCAACGTGGATCCGGGCACGATGAATCCGTACCAGCATGGCGAGGTGTATGTGACCGATGATGGCGCGGAAACCGATCTCGACCTCGGCCACTACGAGCGGTTCCTCGACGTCAACATGACGAAGAATAATAACACGACGACCGGCCAGGTCTATTTCGAAGTCATCACCAAAGAACGCCGCGGAGATTATCTTGGCGGCACGGTGCAGGTTGTCCCGCACATTACCGATGAAATCAAACGCCGGTTCGAAATCCTTGCCAAGACCGGCGATTACGACGTCATCATCATCGAAATCGGCGGCACCGTGGGCGATATCGAAGGCCTCCCCTACCTCGAAGCGATGCGCCAGTTCATGTGGGCGCAAGGAAAGAAAAACGCCATCAGCGTCCATGTTTCGTTCGTCCCGTATATCAAAGCGGCCGGCGAAATCAAAACCAAGCCCACTCAGCACAGCGTCAAGAATCTCCTGGAGATCGGCATCCAGCCCGATATGCTCGTCTGCCGCTCCGAAGCTCCGCTCACGCGCGAAATCCGGGAAAAGATTGCGCTCTTCACAAATGTGAGCGCCGAATCCGTCGTCGATGCGCACGATGTTTCGACCATTTACGAAGTGCCCGTGCAGTTCGCCGATGAAGGAGTGGACGAAATTGTTTTAGAGAAGCTCGATCTCACCTGTCCGAAGCCGCATCTGAAAGATTGGCGTAAATTCGTTCAACAGGTGAAGAACCCGACCGCGCGCATTTCCATTGGCATCTGCGGCAAGTACACCGAACATCAGGACGCCTACAAGAGTATTGCGGAATCGTTCATTCACGCCGGCGCGGCGAATAAAGTCGCGGTCGATCTCCAATGGATCAGCGCCGAAGACGTGGAGCGCTACGGTGCGGAACGCTTTATGGGTAGTCTTTCGGGATTATTGGTTGCGCCGGGGTTTGGCGAGCGGGGAATCGAAGGGAAAATTTCCGCCATCCGCTTCGTGCGCGAACACGGCATTCCGTTCTTCGGGATCTGTCTCGGACTTCAGTGCGCTGTCATCGAATTCGCCCGCAACGTCTGCGGCTTGCGGACAGCCAACAGCACGGAATTCAAGAAGACGGAAGAAAATGTGATCGATATGATGCTCGAGCAGAAGAAGGTTACCGCATACGGCGGCACGATGCGGTTGGGTTCGTATCCGTGTAAAATCTCCCGCGGCACGAAAGCTCACAAGGCGTACAAAAAGGAATTAATCCACGAACGCCACCGCCACCGGTACGAAGTGAATAATGCGTTCAAGGAAACGTTGCAGGAGCACGGCATGGTGTTCAGCGGTATTTGCCCGACGAACAACCTCGTCGAAATCATCGAGCTGCCCAATCATCCGTGGTTTGTCGGCGGCCAATTCCATCCCGAGCTTCGCTCCCGCGCAACCAATCCGCATCCATTATTTAGGGAATTCGTTCGTGCCGCTGTGGAATATAGCAAGGTCAAGCATAATGGGGCGAAAACACATACGGTACATTCCGAGGTCGCTCCTTTGATCGCAAAGAATTAGGATGTTTGGGAGAGGAGCAGCGGTAGGTTTATGATGAAAAAACAAAAAAAGATTCCCAAGCTTGAAACTGGATCGTCTCTCCGGGAGTTCTGGGAAAAGAATGATTCAACTCGTTATCT
>DATGFY010000081.1:0-5360 GCA_035308785.1 Bacteroidota bacterium
CCGCCGCCCACATCGCAATGAACTCCGGGGAACCATAATTCCTTAATGTTCTGATCGGGCTCCGGATGCATTAGGTTTTGACGGAAGAATGTCCTTCGTTCGTCGATAGATACAGCGTGGCGAATAATTGCGATGCCGGGATTACTCGCTGTGAAGGTGAATGTGGTGGGATTCCACACCCATCCCACCGATGAAACGGTATCCCATACTCCGAGGAAGTGAATTGGAAATCTGCCTTCGCCATTTGGCGTTCCGACTTTGCGAGCAAATGTGTCACGAAATTCATCGGCAACAACCCAATCGGACTGTCGTCCACTTCTTGTGGATTTGTAGAGGCGGAAGAGGTACGGCACAAGATTATAGTTGCCGCGAGGCAAAAGCCCTATTGTGTGAAGCAAGCCGGCGAGGACCCTTGCAGAGTATGCTCCGCGGCTGAAACCAAAGATGAATACGTTATCGCCCGGTTCCCAAAAGTCCATCAGATAGGTATATGCCTCACGGACTTTCCAACCGAGGCCGGCACCGAACGCGAGTCCCATGATCTTGGAGAACCATTTTCCGATCTTTGTGAAGGCCCCCGGCTCCGATAACGTACCGACCCCCGGATCGTAATAAAGAATTTGCTTCGAAGGATCGTGGGCGAGAACCTGTACCAATCTGACAACGTTGGTATTATTCTTGCGGAACTGGTTGTTCGTTCCGTCGAGGCAGATAACGATATTTTTTCCCATAAGCGGTTATCCCTAAGCACGACCGAGTATTTTCCCGCACGCAGATGATGCGGCTAAGAATTAGGCTTGCAAAATAAATCCAAATTGATCGATAGTCAACATGTATTCTTACGAAAAATTAACCTCGTAAAATTACGGAGAACGGGGGTGGAAATTACTGAAACGGGTTGCGGAAATTACGGAAAGATGGGTGTAATCTTACGGAACAATGCAGGCAGCATTACGTATCGAGCTGATTTCGAAGCCGTAAAACTCGGGGAATTCTATTTCACTTGATCCACATATTGTTGGGCGTCAGCGTTGCCTAATTGAGCGGATTTTTCTACATAACTCCATCCGGTTTCAACATCTTGGTCGGCGCCCATGCCTATGTATGCCAGGCCAAGCGCCAAAACAGCAACCGAGTTTGTAGAATCGATGCCGATCGCTTTCCGCGCCATATCTGCAGATTTTTGATACTCATCTCTATTTAAATAAATATCTGCCAGTCGGGTACAGGCGACGCCGTTTTGCGGGAAAAGCAAAATCTCGCGATTAAATACATCGATAGCATCCTCTGCGAGGTCAGTCTTGAGATATACCATCCCCAGATTGTCGTAATATGAACTCTTCGTCGAATCGAGTTCAAGGGCATGTCGAAGGTCACGTGTGGCATCGAGGGTTCTTCCCGCTCTGAATTCTTTATCCGCAGCAAACGTGAGAAAGGCTGCATACTGAGATCCAACTGTAGATTTATTTGTATCCAGCATGAACCACTTTCCATAGAGCTCGCGGATTTTGGGACCATTGTTTTTCACGAATCCCATAGAACCAATAAGAGGACTGTAGCCAAGCGGTTCATCGGGGTATTTTGCATTGAACTCTTCCCAAAGATGAAGACAGGTTATTGAATCTCCGATGCTGGCATAATAGCAAGCGAGATGAAACGTATGCTGATATATACCCGTTACAGGGACAATTCGATCATCCATAAAGGATTTTGTGCGTTCGATATTCGGACTGACGGAGGAATTCAAGAGAATCCAGGACGCACTGTGAAGAAGCGTAATAGCGAGGACGAGGAAAAGCACTCTTGGTTTATTTCCTGCACTTTCAAAAATACTCAGAAGAATCAAGATCTGAACAACCAGAAACCAGGCAGCTGATACATCCCAATCCTTCGCCATCCCCAGATCGAATTTGGCAAGAAAAAGGAAACCGAAGAGACACAATGAGCAAAGCATAAAGAATATTACCGGCATCTTCCGCGGCTTAGTAGAACGGCGCAAGTACCTCGCACTTATCGGCAACACCAGAAGTATGAACGGGCATTCCAGAAGAACGATGTTCATGATTTCGGTAAAATGATGCATAGAGAAAAGGCCATACGCTTGATCATGGCTGCCGGCTTGATGAAGCGCTAGAAGATGTGAGTTCGATGTACGGAGAATAAGTTCAGAGAGACTGACCCCTGAAAATTGAAACAACAACAACAAGCAAATTCCAACCAACCCGAGCGATAGGAGCAGGTCTTTTAGACCCGATCGCTTGTATTCGACAAGGGCGAGATACACCAGCGCCGGAAAGATAATGACGGCGACAATATGCACCGCAAAAAGGAGCGCGCCGCACACCAGCACCGCAAGAAAATGAACTCTTCCCTCCAAAAACATTAATACACAAAGAACGAAAAAAGCCAGGGTGAAAAGCACAACGGAATAGATTTCGACATACCCGAAAAACAGCTGCATGTATACCGGCGACAAGAGATACATGAAAGCAAGAAAGCGACTAAGTTTCTCTTTGAAGAGTATCTTTATGATAAAGTAGATACAAAGGATGAAACCAATAATCAGCACGACTTCTCCCACAAGGAATCCATCCTTCATCCCCGGATAGTCCATGGACCCAAAGAAACTGAGAATATAATAGAAATAGACTGTCGATAATAACTCTCGGAACGTGTATAGTTTGTGCAGTCCGTTGAACGTGTTCTTATAGTTGTTCACGATTACGAAACTATCACCCAGCAGAGGAACTTTTATTCGAGCGAGATAGGCAATTCCGACAAATACGATGACTACCGCAGCTAAGAAAGCGGTGGGATAATCGTCCATGAAATTCGCCGGAGGTAATAAATATTTCTTAAGCGAATTCCCCGTGGAGGCTAAAACGGCGAGTAGAACCAGAACGGCATATCCAAGTAGGTATTGATAAGGAAGGAAATGGAAATAGTTGACGCCCCAGGCAAGCGATGAAAAATCGAAATAAACCGCGATGTTCAATCCTAGAAGGAGAATTATGCTGGCAACAGCAATGAATTCTACCGTTCTAAGTTTCGTCAAAAGATTTTCTTTACGGCTAATCTCTCTCATTCTATCCCCCCTCGCAATCAATCGGGTAGTGAATCAATAGAATATAATATCTCAACCCGGGTGAAATAAATCGATCGAACCGATTTCAGTTCTTGCCCCAGCAGAATTCTTGTAGAACACTCGAAGACCAACATCTCCCTTTTGCTGAAAATAATCCACCCGTATCCGATGAAGCCCGGCGCGCAAAGCGGTTACACCCTTCGCCTCTGACATGCCGTGAAGGTAATCGTTATTTACGACGAGGTCGCCATCGATATAGAGCTTGCTGCCATCATCGGATTCGGTGGAAAAAAGATACGTTCCATCAGAGGGGACACGGATGTAGCCATCATATTCAAACCCAAAATCCTCCGGACGCGCCTTCGGCCCAAGAGAAAAATCTGCTGTAGTTCCTTGCTTAACCGGGGTCATCGCACTGAAATCAGGAATGCTGTCCCATGACCCTTCATAATATCTGTACGCAACACCGCTGATGAGACCCTTGACATTTTGCGCAGGCAGAAATTCGATCTTAGTAAATCTCTTCACAGTGGTTTCGCTGGCTCGCTTCCCATCCCGATATGCACACGCAGTAACAAGGGAGGACTGCCTCAGTATCACCGGCCCGTTCACTAATGGAGAACTTTTCGTCGGCAAGGTTCCATCGAGCGTATAATGAATTTCCGAATGAAGCTGCTCCGTCTTGACGGTTACCTCAAGTGAATCGGCAAAGCGATCGTACTCTGCAGTGATTGAAGGAGGATTGCTTACGTCCGGCGGGCCGTCCACATCAAGAACAACGACGCTATTAATAGGATCTGGCGCCGTTGCCGACAATCCGGATATAACAAGATCGATCCCCTGACGCGTTATAGTTAATGGCGCCTTACTTCGATCGGATAAAAGAAACGCATTCTTGCCTTCATTAAAAATACCGGATACAACCAGCCGGCCATCGGCCGGCCAATCGAAGACGTGCAAGTAGAAACGCGTTCCGCCGTCAATCGGCTTTTGCGTGCATCTACCCCAATCGAGGTGCCGAAACGGACTGGCGGTTGTTGCATAGATCGCTTCGCCGTTGACATTCATCCATTTGCCGATATCGTGGAGGCGCACAATGCTGGTAGGCGGGAACACGCCTTCCGAAGTCGGGCCTATATTCAACAGGAAGTTGCCGCCTTTGGAAGCGATGTCGGCAAGTTTCTGCAAAAGGTCTTTCGACGATTTGAAACTGGTATCGTATTTATTATAGCCCCAATGGCCGTTCATGGTCATGCACGTTTCCCAATCAACACCGGCGAGACCCGTGGCGGGGATTTCCTGCTCGGGGGTTTCGAAATCTCCCGGTGGTTTTTCGCCGCCATCAGTACTTGCATTTTCTTCGCGTCCGTTGCCGACGCGATTATTGATGATGATATTCGGTTGGAGACTGCGCACGTATGAATAGAGTGAGTTGCCCCAGTTCGGATTCGAGGCGGTTTCCCATTCGCCATCGAACCAGAGCACGCCGATAGGACCATAGTTCGTGAGAAGGTCCTTCAGTTCGCTTTTCATGTAAAGTGCATACCGATTGATGTCCGCGCCTTCGGTTGGACGGTCTGTTTCCCATGTGCGCCGGGGGAGGTAATCGGGGTGATGCCAATCCATGATCGAATGATAGAAACACATTCTCATCCCTTCCTTCGCGCATGCCTCTGAAAGTTCTTTCAGCGGGTCTCGGTGGAACGGGGTATTCATCACATTGAAATCGGTTTGCTTCGTATTGAACATACAGAAGCCGTCGTGGTGCTTTGAAGTAATGACGATATATTGCATCCCTGCGGCTTTTGCCATCTTCACCCAGCCATCGGCATTGAACTTGACCGGATTGAACTGCTTGACAAATTTATCGTACTCCTTTAAAGGAATTTGCCCCGTGGTGCGGAGCCATGCGTCGTGGTCTGTGCCGCCGTTCCACTCGCCTCCGGAAATCGAATATAATCCCCAATGGATGAACAAGCCGAAACGCGCTTCTCGCCACCATTTCATCCGCGCATCGCGCTGGTCCTGGGTTTCATGAAGATAATCTTGCGCGCTTGCGAGCGAGGCGGCGAGGCAGATCAATGCGAGAACTGAAATGAATTTGCGGGAATTCATAAGTTTAGATCAATGATTCAAAACGTCTGTATAAATATTATACAATTCCATATCTGCAATCGCAAGGGATGCGCAAGCGGTCAGGTTTAAACGCACTTTTGATGCCATTACCGGGGGAAAAGTGACAATTCGTTTGTGACCGATTGTTGCGCCCTTTGCA
>DATGFY010000082.1:0-7764 GCA_035308785.1 Bacteroidota bacterium
TTTTTTGGAAATCATGCATTCGGCGTGGCATTCGCGAGGGATGGCATTGCGTTTGTTGCCGCCACCAATCGAAGAGAGCCGGATCCCGGTTGATTCGAGATCGCGGAGCGCGCGGTTGAGGATCTTGATTGCGTTGCCGCGGTTCTTATCGATTTCCAATCCCGAATGGCCGCCTTTTAATCCCGTAACCTTCAACGTGACAGGAACTGTGCCTGCAGGCGCGGCCTCGGGATCGGCTTTCCATCGTGCAACCGTATCGGTGCCGCCGGAACAGCCGACGTAGAGCGCTCCTTCTTCCTCCGAATCGAGATTGAGCAGCGTTTTGCTCTTGAGCCAACCGGGCTGAAGGTGGCTTGCGCCGCCAAGCCCGACTTCTTCATCTATAGTGAACAAAAACTCCAACGGTCCGTGCGCAATCGAATTGTCTTCCATGATGGCAAGATTTGTGGCAACGGCGATGCCGTTATCGGCGCCGAGCGTCGTGCCGTTCGCCATGATGGTGCCGTTCTTCCGCACGAGCTCGATCGGATCTTTGGTGAAATCGTGAACGGTGCCGGCGTTCTTTTCGCATACCATATCGAGGTGCCCCTGGAGCGCCATCGAAGGAGAGTGTTCCTTGCCGGCAGAGGCGGGCTTCCGCACGAGCACGTTGCCGATCTTGTCCTGACTGGATTCGAGGCCGAGTCTCTTTGCCGTGTCGATCACGAAGCGGGCTGCGGCCGCCTCGTTTTTCGAGCCGCGCGGAATCTTCGCGATCTCCGCAAAATATTTCCAGACCAGTTCAGGCTTTAATCCTGCAATAGCATCAGTCATTTGTCATTCTTAGATAGATTATTAGTCAAAGTAATCTTCTTTGCCGTTCCAAACCAAGCTTGCCTCTGATAAACTTCCGGATTTTGTCCGAAGCCGAAAAAGCCTGTTTCTTCTCCGAAGGCGGAATTGTTTCTCCGGGATATCGAAATTCAACTGCATACGGATCGAGCACTTCAAGGTGAGGTAAGAGAACCTTGAATTCGTTGTCGATTGATTCGCATGCAGGCAAAAGCTCTCGTACGAGTGAATGGGTTTTGGAAAATCGAACATTGTTCTCGACGAGAAACGCTTTTAGGTATTTTTCGGCCGATTGCTGGCATGCAAAGCACACGAGGTGCGTGATATTCCGCGACCTGCTCTTTGAGAGCAGCCGTGCGCCCTCGAAATCTCCCTCAGCGCGATCGATCCACGAGCGCGTTTCATCGCGCATACAGCACTTTGCCTCGCTTTACGATTTCCTGGATGAACCAATCTCGACCTTCCATCGCCTTCTCAAATTCTTCCGGAGTTCGGACGATGGTATCGATGCCGAATCCCTTGGAGGTAATAGCTCGCTGCACGTAACGAAACCGTTCAGAAGAAGCACCGGCAATATCTGCAACGATCAACAGATCGATATCGCTGTCTTTCCCGGGGCTCCCGCGTCCGTGCGAACCAAAAAGGATGACCTTGTGCGGTTTGCAGGCGCTTACGATTTCAGAGACAACTTGCGCGATTGTTGTTTGCGTTATCTTTTTCACACAGCGTGAACGGTTGAATTGTATTCCTCTGTTAAGAATCTCAATTAGGCTTTCTTGAGGGCTGTCTTCATCAGCAGAGCGCCAAGGAGAACGAACATCGTCGCGCCGATGAGATCGGGCCATGCGCCGCCGAGGAAATCGAATCCGTGGACGCCGACCTTATCGTTCATCCATTGCATCAGGGAAATCTCTGTCGCGTTGCCGTTGACCATTTGGGTGACCGCAACCCCGCCGAGGAATGCCATCGCCACTCCGGTCAGCGAACCGCCGGCAACAAGGCCCGTACTATATAACATTCCGGGGCTGACTTCCGATTCCTCTTTGACCTTATTGATCTTATCGACGATTAATTTCAGCAACCCGCCGCAGTAGATAGGCAATGTGGTCGAGAGAGGCAGATAGACGCCGACGGCAAACGAAAGCGATCGGATGCCGCACAATTCCATCGTTATCGAAATGAACATGCCGACGAACACGAGGGCCCATGGCAAATCTCGCGCGAGAATTCCTTTGATCAGTGTTGCCATTAACGTCGCCTGCGGGGCAGAATATTTTTCGGTGCCGATCGCGTGCTGGACTCCTTGGAACACCATCGATTTGTCCATTGCATTAAGCGTGAGCCCGATGACAAATGTGGAAGCGATAACGCCGACGATCAAGCCCAACTGTTGATACAGCGGCGTTGCGCCGACGATGTATCCGGTTTTCAAATCCTGGCTGGTAGCGCCCGCATTCGCCGCTGCGATACAGACGATACTGCCGACCGAAAGCGCAATTGCTTGGTAGGCGCTGCCTGTCCATCCGATCGAAACGAAGATCAGGCATGTACCCATCAGGGTTGCGATGGTCATTCCCGAGATCGGGTTATTGGAACTGCCGATAATGCCGACGATGCGAGAGCTCACGGTAACGAAGAAGAATCCAAAGACAACCACCAGCAACCCCATGAGAAGCGTACCGGGGAAGTTGCCGGGAAGCTGCGGAAGAAGCGCCACGATTAACACGAGCGCCAGCGATCCAATGATGACGTAGGTGATCGGGATATCGCGTTCGGTGCGCTTTTGTTGCACGCCCGCGCGGACTTCTTTCAAACTCTTAAAGCTGTCGCGGAACGCCGAGATAATTGTTGGGAGCGTCCGGATAAGCGTGATAATTCCAGCCGATGCAACTGCGCCTGCGCCGATATAGCGAACATACCCCAGGCGGATATCCGAGGGCGACATTTGCGAAATCAGTTTTGCGCCCGGCTTTAGGATGGCGGGGAGCGAATCGCCGATAAACGAAATCAACGGGATTAAGACAAGATAGGAAAGCACGCCGCCCGCTACCAGCACACCAGCAATGCGCGGTCCGATGATATAGCCGACGCCGAGGTATTCCGGAGTAATTTCGGCGCTCACTTGCGCATTCGGGAACGAGGAACCGCGCCCACTCGTGAAGGAAGGCACGTCTTTCCATAACGCTCCTATGCTCATCAAAGTCTTATAGAGAGCGGCCATCCCGAGTCCGGAAAAGACGTAGCGCGCCATCTCGCCTCCTTTTTCACCGGCAACGAGCACTTCAGCGCAGGCCGTTCCTTCGGGGTAGGGAAGCGTTCCGTGTTCCTTAACGATCAACGATCTCCGCAGCGGCACCATGAACAACACGCCGATGGTTCCGCCGACCAGCGCCAGCGTGAACACGTTGAAGTAGTTGAAGAACTCAACTCCTCCGGTGAGGAAGATCAGCGCCGGGAAGGTGAACACAACGCCCGCCGCAATCGATTCGCCCGCCGAACCGATCGTTTGCACGATGTTGTTCTCGAGGATCGTCGATTTGCCGATCTTCTTGAAAACCGCGATCGAAAGCACGGCGATCGGAATCGACGCCGAAACGGTGAGTCCTGCGCGCAGGGCAAGATAGACCGATGCCGCGCCGAACAGGATGCCGAAAAACGCGCCAAGGATAATCGCCTTGAGCGTAAATTCCGGCATGATCGTTTCCGCGCTTACGAACGGTTTGAATTCAGGTGATTTGCTTTCTGGTTCAGCCATGATTATCTCCGGTTTATGAGAGCGTGAGCCGTGGAGGTGTTGTTAAAATCAGTTTGAGTTCGATGTGAAGAGCGCTTTGAGGACGTACCCGGCAACCTGCGGATTTTCTTTGAACCGCCGCAGCGAATACTGGTACCATTTTTTTCCGAACGGCACATAGACGCGGAGGCGGTGGCCGTTGTTCAAAATTTGCGCCCGCAGTTCAGGGCGCACGCCGAGGAGCATCTGGAATTCGTATTCGCTCGGTTTCATGTTGCGCTCGCGGATCATGCCGTAGGCCGCATCGACAAGTTTATCGTCGTGCGTGGCAATGCCGACGTACGCGCCGCTTTCGAGCATCGTGCGGAGCACGTTCTTGTAATTCTCGTTGATCGCATCGTGCGTTTTGTATGCGATCGATTCTGATTCTATATAGATGCCTTTGCACAGCCGGAAATTCTTTATTCCATCGCTCATCAATGACTCGGCATCGGTGAGCGTGCGATGGAGATATGCCTGCAAGACAATCCCAACATTGGAAAAATCTTTGCGAAGCTGCCGGTACACCCAGATCGTATCATCGGTACAGGTGGAGTCTTCCATATCGATGCGCAGGAAGTTTCCCGACTCAGCGGCTTTTGTTACGATGGCGCGCGTATTTTCAAGGCAGAAATTCTTATCCAGCTTGAGGCCTACTTGCGTGAGTTTTACGGAGACGTTGGAATCGAGGTGTTGATCGGTGATTGTTTGAAGGACTTCGAGGATTGCATCGCGGGCGGCAACTGCTTCGCTGCGTTCCGTAATATCTTCTCCCAAAACATCCACCGTAGCGAGATACCGCTGGTCGTTCAAGTGCCTAACGGCGCGGACCGCGTCGAGCATCTCCTCGCCGGCGATATACCTGTTCGCAAATTTGCGGACGATCGGTTTGGGCACGGCGGGAAGGGTTGAGACGATCAACCGGTTGAGAAAATTCATCGTTCTATGTTAATGGGGTAATCGGGAAACATACAGGTTGGTTCAACACGAGTCTGCTCTTTCTCTAATTCGTACCTGAAGACCGAAAAACCATGCGCGCCTGCCGGGAGAACTCTCCGCGCCCCAAAATATACCCGAAAATGGGTTGAAAATCAACTGGCAATGGCACGAATCGATTGTTGGAAAATATAACCCCAAATCAAAAAAATTGGGTGGGAGTATCAGGGTATTGACAACAATAAGTAAAACAGATATATTTAAGAATTACTCCTGAGGCTGCCCCTTTTCGATTGAGGTTGCTCCACGAATCTCTCCCACGGGCATTGCACCTCGTTTTCTCCACTCATTAATCGGAATTACGTATGAAACGACTCTACTTACTGTGTTCTGTAGCGATGATCTGTGCGCTTTCCACCGCACCGGCATTCGGCCAATGGTCGGAAACACACGGCCCATACGGCGGATCTGTCAATGCCTTGATCGTCGATGGATCGGATATCTTCGCCGGCACGAATGGAAGCGGCGTTTTTCGATCAACCAATAATGGATCGACGTGGACTGCGGTTCCATCAAACGCGTCGCCTGAATATGTGACGTGCTTTGCGATGAGCGGATCCAATCTCTTTGCCGGCACATCCAACGGCATTTTTCTTACAACCGATAATGGGGCGGATTGGACGACGGTCAACACAGGTCTTACCAGTACCTCTGTCAGTTCGTTGCTGGTCAGCGGATCGGATATTTTCGCCGGAACATTCGGCGGTGTATTCCTCAGCACCAACAGCGGGACGAACTGGTCGGCGGTGAATACCGGATTGACAACCACGTTTGTCAATTCTCTCGGGATAATCGGATCGGACCTGTTTGCCGGCACATTTGGCGGCGGCGTCTTCCTGAGCACGAACAATGGAACCGGCTGGACCGCGGTCAATTCCGGTTTAACGGATAAGACAATCCGCTCGCTCGCCGTAACCGGCACCGATCTCTTTGCGAGCACTTTTAGCAGCGGCGTGTTTCTTTCAACGGACAACGGCACAAGCTGGAGCGCGGCCAATACCGGATTGACAGACATGTTTATTTCGACACTTACGTCGGACGGCACAAATCTCTTCGCGGGAACTTCCAGCGGATTTAATGTCAGCGGCGGTGTGTTCATCAGCACGAACAACGGAACCCAATGGACCGGGATCAGCACCGGCTTGCCGGGCAACTCCGTTACGGCAATCGCCAAAAACAGCTTTGGACTTCTCGCCGGGACGCAAGGACTCGGATTTTTTTCCAGCACGGATAATGGTGCAAATTGGAACTCGTCCAGCACCGGCATCACAAATATTACCGTTACGTCGTTTGCTGTAGATAATGGTAGCGTATTTGCAGGGACGTACGGATCCGGAATATTTCGTACCGACGATCATGGCGATACGTGGCAGCAAGCAAATAATGGTTTGGCGAATACGAACGTTTCCGATGTCAAGGACGACAATGGAATTTTGTTTACTACCAATAACGTGGGCGTCCAGTTCAGTACCGATGGTGGTCACACGTGGCAAACGGGCCACAGCATTTTCAATTCTAGTCCAACAGCTCTTGATTTCACTACCACGACAATATATACCGGAAGCACAAGCGGCATCTATCAGTCGACGAATGGCGGAAACACCTTTTCACCGGTGGGCTCGGGCACAATTTCGACGGAATGGGTCAAGGCCATAATTGATTTGAATGATGCGGAGGGGGTACTTATGGTTGGGACAAATTCGGACGGTACCTTCATTTCGACCGATCAAGGCGCAACCTGGAATTCGGCAAATACCGGCCTGACGAATAAGTACACCACGTCTATTGCCAAGAACGGCACCAGCCTATTTGTCGGAACCGGCGGCGGGGTGTTTTCTTCGACGGATAACGGAGGCACCTGGGCACCCATCGGGGTGGACAATTCGAACGCTGTATCGGATCTCTTTGACGATGATTTAGATCTTTTTATCGCCTCGTACATAGGGGTATATTGGTATGTCCCCGGCGCGACGAATTACAAATACGGGACGTCGGAGCACAGGGATCTCGTATCGAGTTACACAGATATCAGTGCAGGTTTGACGAATAAGAATATCAAGGCTCTCGGAAAAGACAGCTTGTATCTCTATGCGGGTAATAACTTCGGCGATATCTGGCGGCGGCCGTTATCACAAGTAACAACGTCGGTTCGTCAAAAGCCCTCCGGCATCCCGAAGCAGTTCGCGTTGCAGCAAAATTATCCCAATCCGTTCAACCCGAGTACGCATCTCGTGTTCGAACTCCCGACGGCAAGCCATGCGAAGCTGCAAATTATCGATGTGTTGGGACGCGTAGTTGCGACGGTGGTCGATCGCGATATGAACCCGGGAGTCTATGACGAACAGTACGATGCCTCGAAACTCAGCAGCGGAGTTTATTTCTACCGGCTCGAAGCCGGGGCATTCAGCCAAACGAAGAAACTGCTTCTGGCGAAGTAATCGCCGAACAATCTTAGCCGAAGACCAGCCGCACTGCCCATACCGAAAGCAGTGCGGCGGTAATATCAACGATGACGCCGCCCAATACCGCCTGGCGCGTTCGGGTGATGCCGACCGAGCCGAAATAAACGGCGAGAACATAAAACGTCGTTTCCGAACTGCCCATCATTACGGAAACCATCCGGCCGATGAGCGAATCGGGCCCGTGCGTTTTCACGATATCCGAAAGCACCCCCAATGCGCCGCTGCCGGAGAGCGGCCGGATAATTGCCATCGGCAATACTTCCGCCGGCATGCCGATAAGTTTGGTAATGGGGGAGAGCAGCGATGAAAGAATCTCCATTGCCCCGCCCGCACGGAAAATCCCAATTGCTACCAGCATCGCAACGAGGTAAGGAATAATCCGCACGCCGACATTAAATCCTTCCTTCGCTCCTTCGACGAACGCCTCGTAAATCTTTACTCTCTTTACCACCCCGTAGATAACCACGAATAGAATGAGCCCGGGGATGGCGAGAAGAGAAAGAATGTCTAATATGGAGGTGAAGACTGACATTACATTTTAGAATAACCAATGACCAATTTCCAATAACCAAACAATACCAAAGCAAGAATTAAAAACCTCTTTGTCATTCCCGAATGTTGTTATCGGGAATCCAGGGTCTTTTCTCCGTGGCGAGTAAAGACACTGGATTCCCGCTAGAAGCACGCGGGAATGACACAACT
>DATGFY010000083.1:0-7162 GCA_035308785.1 Bacteroidota bacterium
CCACTGTCCGCTCTGCGAAGAGCGAATCCCGATTAACGAATTAACCGGGGTGAGGCCCGTAATATGACGTACGAGAGTCGAGTTCCCTATTAAAGTTACTTGTCAGATTCTTTAATATGTTTGACGAACCGCCGAAAACTATCCATTCCCGGCGGGGCATGCAGTGCGGTTTTTTTTCAAACGCACAGACACGTACTATTGCAACAGACACAATTACATATCGGAAACTAAGCAATGGTCCAGAAAATCGTTCATCCGGACAAGCTCATCGCGAACCCGCTGCGCTTCATCTTCGAGATGACCGTTCAATGAGCGGCCACGATCTTGCTCTTTGAACAATTCTTCGGTGATATTCAGCGCCGAGAGGACGGCAACGGTAAGGGGGGGCTGTTCCGGAATTTTATCATGAATGCTGGAAATCATTTCATCGACGTACCCGGCAACCTTCTTGGTCATCTCCTCGCTTTCCCCTCGCAGGGGATACTCGGATCCGAAAATTTTAACCTTGATGCTCTTGCCGTCCGTCGCCATTGTTCGTTTTCCTTGGTGTTAAAATGTCTGTAACAACGTATATTCGTTCAATTCATATTACTGAGAGATCCGACTGCCTCGCTGTTCGAAGAGCCGATGCTGGCGACAAATAAATCCGAACCGATACTACTGAAGATGCGAATTGATCTTCGCGATCAAATCGCGGATTTTTTCCTTGAGCGAGTCTTTCTCTTCTTGAGAAAAATGATGCTCGCCATTCGATTGCAATATTTGAGAACGTTCAGCCCTCAGCCGTTTGATCTCGACATCGCGGCCGACAACTTCGGAGCGCAACGTTGTCAACTCGGCTTCCAAAATATCGACGCGTTCGTTAAGGTTCCGGTTATCGGTGCGGAGGGCGTTAATGAGCTCGGAAGCGGAGCGAATTTTTTCCCAAAGTCGTCCAAGCGCTTGTTCGAGCGATTGAGATTGCTTCGAGGTTTCGACGTGTGAATCTGTAAGAGGTTCGCCCATGGCGTGTCCGGTTCCTGCGCTCAAGAACCAAAATGGTTAGGCGCGCAATTCCGCGCCGAATTTCCGCGATACTGCGCGGACAATGTTTCCGATACGTTCATCAATCTCGTTTTGAGCGAGTGTTTTTTCATTCGATTGAAACTCTAAGGCAATAGCCAAACTCTTTTTTCCGGCAGCAATTTGATCTCCACGGTATATATCAAAGAGATCGACGTTTACAAGAACGTTTGCGCCTGCATCTTTTATTTCGTATAGAAGTTGCTCTGCGGGCAGATTCTCATCAACGATCAACGCCAAATCCCTATAGACCGCAGGATACAACGGCAACGGGATGTACTTCTTATCTCGGCCGGCGGCATCGTTCAATCCGTCGATATTGATTTCCGCGAGGAAAATATCTTGTTCGATATCGAACTTCTTCAGGATACTACTTCGAACTTTTCCGAGGTAGCCGCGGTTCTCGCCAGATATTTCAATGCTTAAACCCGATTCGGTTAAAGCATCGGTATTAGTGTACGGAATAAATTTAATTTTGTCAAGAAGGGACTTATGGACCACCCCCTCAATCTCCCCCTTGAGATCAAATATATCGCATGCCCTCGAAGACTCTCCTCCCCACGATGGATTGTAGGAATTGCCTGAAATAACGATTCCAAGGCGTTCCTCCTCGCGGAAACCTTTCACAAATCGGGGATTTGACACATTTTGATCCCGGAAATAGGCCTTTCCTATCTCGAAAAGACGCAGGTTCTTAACTCCATGGTTGATGTTATTCTGGACGATCTTGAGAAAGCTCATCCCCAGCCCTGTCCGCAACGACGCCATCTCCTTGCTGATAGGATTGGCAACCTCAACAGGATGGTCGGAGGTTAACCTGGCGGTTTCTCGTTCGGTCATGCTGTTCGAAATCACCTCATAGTATCCCCGCCCGACGAGCCAACTCCGGAGGGATTCCCGAATATCCGGGACTTCAGGATGATCGGCGAAACGAATGGTCGCCTTTGCCTTCGGCTCAATTGTTTCGTAACCAATCAGCCGCGCGGCTTCTTCAATCAAATCGATTTCACGGTCGATGTCGGGCCGGAATGTCGGGACTTCGTATTCTATCGTAATCTTACCGTTGAGCTCGGACGGCGAGCCCACCTGCCTGATTTGAATTTCATCCAAACACGATGATACTTTATGCGCATCGTGCGCAGTGCCTAACAGCTTGTTGAGGCGATCGAGTCGGAGAGAGATCTTTTTAGGAGAAATCTTCTGCGGGTAAAAATCAATAATTCCTTTGAGCAGATCGCCGGAGCACAGCTGCTGAACCAATCCCGCAACGCGCGTAGCCGCCCACTCTGTCATGTTCGGATCGATGCCGCGCTCAAAGCGTTGCGATACATCCGTAGAAAGCCCGAAATGCCGTGATGACCTTCGAATCGATTGCGGGTTGAAGTAGGCGCATTCGATCAATATGTTCTTTGTCGCTGCTGAAATCTCGGAATCAACACCTCCCATAATGCCGGCAATTCCCACGGGAGTAGCTTCATCGCAAATCATTAACGTATCGGCTCGCAGAATGCGTTCTTTGTGGTCGAGCGTTGTGAACTTTTCTCCGGCCGCAGCGCACTTGACTACCAACGCATGCCCGGCAAGCTTATCGTAATCGTAAGCGTGAACCGGCTGCCCGGTTTCCAACATAACGTAATTGGTTATATCGACGACGTTATTCACGGGCCGCACACCGACCGCGGCGAGGGAATTCTGCAACCACGCCGGAGATTCCTTCACCTTCACTTCAAATACCGCCCGTACCGTCATGCGCGGACAGTTTACGGGATCCTGAACATCCACCGAAACGTGATCACGGATATCTTTCGTACCCTCATGCATGATGACTTTCGGCAAAATTGTCTTCGTGTTCAAGACCGCCGAAACCTCTCGCGCAATTCCCATGTGGCTCATCGCGTCGGGGCGGTTCGGCGTAATGCCGATACTGAAGACAATGTCGTTCTGATTCAAGTGATCTGCCAACGGCGTACCAACCTTCGCGCTGCCATCCAGTACCATGATACCGCTCTTATCCTCACCCAAACCAAGTTCATTTGCAGAACAGATCATCCCAAACGATTCTACGCCCCGGATTTTTACTTGACTGAGCTGAAACGGCTTGCCGTTGGTATCGTGCTGATTGTGCGGGACGATGGCTCCGGAAAGCCCAACGATCACCTTCTGTCCTGCGGCTACATTCGGCGCACCACAGACAATCTGGAGCTCCTCGGTACCGGTATTGACCTTGCACACAGAGAGTTTATCGGCATTAGGATGCTTTGCCACTTCAAGCACTTCGCCGATTACAAATTTATCGTACTTCTCCCCTAACCGCTCGATGCTTTCCACTTCCAGGCCCACCATCGTCAGTTTTCCCGCCAGTTCTTCCGGAGGAATTCCTACAGGAGTATATTTCTTAAGCCAGTTGAGAGAGATTAACATATCAGAATTGCTTCAAGAACCGGACGTCGTTATCGAACAGCAATCGAATATCGTCGATGCCGTAGCGGAGCATAGCAATGCGCTCGATCCCCATGCCGAAAGCATAGCCGCTGTAACGCTCTTTTTCATACCCAACGAAATCATAGACATTGGGATCGACCATGCCGCAGCCAAGGATTTCGAGCCAGCCGGTTTGCTTGCATACCCGGCATCCTTTGCCTTTGCAAAGGAAACATGTAATATCCATCTCCGCGCTCGGCTCGGTAAACGGGAAATAACTGGGACGGAAACGATATTTCAAATCCGAACCATAGAATTGTTTTGCAAAGGCGACAAGCGTTCCTTTCAGTTCGCTAAATGTTACGCCGCTATCGACGTACAAACCTTCGACCTGATGGAACAGACAGTAACTGCGCGCGCTTACCGCCTCGTTGCGATAAACGCGTCCGGGGATAATCACCCGCACGGGCGGTTTCTGTTTTTCCATGACACGAATCTGTACCGGCGAGGTGTGCGTTCGCAAAACGACTTTTTCTTCAATAAAGAAGGTGTCCTGCATATCGCGCGCCGGATGATCGGGTGGGAAATTTAACGCCTCAAAATTATGGTAG
The DNA here is from genome assembly GCA_035308785.1 of Bacteroidota bacterium. Classification (GTDB taxonomy): domain Bacteria; phylum Bacteroidota; class Ignavibacteria; order UBA10030; family SZUA-254; genus DATGFY01. Next base: position 4,095 of record DATGFY010000083.1, read on the forward strand.
TCGTCTTCGATTTCAGGACCATCGGCAATATCAAAACCCATCCGCACGAATATCCGTTTGATCTCATCGAGGGTTTGGGTAAGCGGATGCTTAGAACCGATCCAAGGTTTTCTGCCCGGGAGGGTGAGATCGATCGCCGCAACTGCGGACGAACTCGATTGTTCAAGGGTGGATTTCTTCTCGTCAAACCTTGATTGGACTTGTTCTCGGAGGGTGTTGAGCTCTTTGCCGACTGCCGGTCGTTCCTGCGGTGACACGTCTTTCAACTGATCGAACAATCCTGCAATCGCGCCCTTGCGAGCGAGATACTTCACTCGTACTGCCTCCAGGGCATCCAGACTTAAAGCAGCCTGAATCTCTTCTGAGGAGCTCTGCAATATTTGCTCGATGGAATCGTGCATGGAATTGCTCTAAGGAACTAAGAAATGCAGATGGCTATCTGCAACGAGTGTATCAAAAAATAACGGGAAAAGGAAACCTCGAATCGAAGTCTCCTCTTCCCAAATCATAGAATCGGAGCCCGGCCGAAATTATTCGTCCCAAGACCCCGATGAGCAACAAGGATGTTGTCTTACGCTTTCGCGAAATTCACGACTTCAGTGAACGCTTCCGGGTTGCGCGACGCGAGATCGGCAAGCACTTTCCGGTTGATGTCCACCTGCTTCTTATTCAGCGCATCGATCAAGCGCGAATAGGTCGTACCGTGCGTTCGCGCGGCAGCGTTAATGCGCGCGATCCACAACTGCCGGAAGAGACGCTTCTTGGTTCTCCGGTCGCGGAATGCGTGCTGGCCCGCTTTATCGATATGGTGCTTCGCAACAGTAAGGACTTTGCTTCGGGCGCCCCAGTATCCTTTGGCCCGGGCAAGAATTCTCTTTCGCCGGCGATGTGAAGCGACCTTATTTTGTGAACGTGGCATAATTTACTCCAAAGACAATTATGAATTATGAATTCTGAATGATGAATTTTTCTTAGCCGTTTTGGCCGAGGTGACTAAGATAGCAATTAGTTCCTCCATCTCTTGCTGAAGCGGTGAAAACTTTTCAGCGGGAACTACATTACTCTCAATCAACAACTCTAACCAATAGCTGCTCTCTTCTAACTCCTGCAATCCGCCTTCAATTTTACTTATAAACTCCGCCGTAGACCGAGCCCGGCAGGCTTCTCGATAATGCGCGCCGACCGATGTACCGCTCCTCAACAGTTGCTTACCCAGCACTCGAGATTCATCGGTCTTCGGTAGTGAGGAATACAGTCTGATTATCCGCAACGCGAAATCTTTTGTCCTTTTTCTTAAATCAAATTCCTTCTCCTCCGGATTACCTTTCATATACGAGGAAGCGTTGACCTTCGGAATGTATTCATTATTCATCATTCCGACTTCAGCATTTACGCTGTCGGAAGCATCATTTTTAGTTTATGCTGTTCCTGCTCCGAAACGAGCGTCGATTTGCGCAAATGGCGTTTGCGTTTCGAGGATTTCGTGCTCAGGATATGGCTGCGGAACGCCTTGTGGCGCTTGAATTTTCCGGAAGCGGTTTTCTTGAACCGTTTCTTGGCAGCGGAATTCGATTTAACTTTCGGCATCGTGATTTCGTCCTTATAGTTATGACTGTTTGATTTCTTTCAATTCCTTCGTCTCTTTCGGCGCTTTGGTTTCTTTCGCCGCTTTTGGTGTCTTTGCAACTCCATCGCCGCCGGATTCGAGATCCTTCCCATCCTTCGACTTCCCGGACGTTTTCTTTTTCAGTCCTTTTTCGGGAGATAAGATCATTGCCATGCTGCGGCCTTCGAGTTTTGGTACCTGATCGACCTTTGCAACATCCGCCAGAGCTTCTTCAACACGCTTCAACACTTCAGCGCCGTGCGCAGAGTAGGTAATTTCTCTCCCCTTAAATACCACCGTGGCCTTTACTTTATGCCCTTCTTCCAAGAACCGCTCCGCATGGCGGATCTTGAATTGAAAATCGTGCTCGTCGGTATTCGGATGAAATCGGAGCTCTTTAAGCTGCGTCACATGCTGATGCTTGCGCTGGAGCTTATCCTTCTTCGTCTGCTCGTATTTATACTTCCCGAAATCCATGATCTTGCAGACGGGCGGGACCGCATTCGGAACGATCTCGATCAAATCGAGGCCGCGCTTGCGGGCGATCTCGATTGCTTCCTTCGGTGATAATACGCCAACTTGTCCGCTCTCATCGATGACGCGGACTTTTGGCGCGCGAATTTCTTCGTTAATGCGTGCTAAATCGTTTCCCTTGATACGCGTTCTCCTAAAGTGTAAGTGATTTCTGTGAAATCGCCGAAGTCATCTTTTCCACAACGGCGTCGAGGGCTATCGTTCCGCTATCGCCTTTGGTATGAAGGCGAAGCGAAACGCTTCCGCTCTGCTGTTCCTTTTGTCCTACGACCAGCATGCAGGGAATCTTTTTCGTTTCCGCATCGCGGATCTTGTATCCAATTTTCTCACGGCGGTCGTCAAGCTCCGCACGGATGCCGGCCTCTTTCAAACGATCATACACCGATGTGGCATACGCCATCTGGTCATCGGTAATCGGCAACACAACAGCTTGCACGGGCGAAAGCCATAACGGAAACGCGCCGCTAAAATGTTCCGTCAGGATTCCGATAAAGCGTTCGAACGATCCAAAGATCGCCCGGTGAATTGCAACAGGCCGTTTGCGCGAGCCATCTTCAGCGACATACTCGAGCTCGAACCGCTCCGGCAGCATGACAAAATCAAGTTGAATCGTTGCCACTTGCCACTCGCGGCCAATGGCGTCTTGAATCTGAATATCGATCTTCGGTCCGTAAAACGCCCCGTCTTTTGCCTTAATCTTGTAGCTCAGGCCATTCGATTTCAGCGCCTCTGCCAGATTGTTTTCTGCGAGTTCCCATAATTTCGGATCGCCCATTGCCCCATCGGGCTTCGTCGAGAGATTGTACATCGGCGTCAAACCGAAAATCGAATAAAAGTACCCAATCAATTTGATGAGCGAGTTGATCTCATCAAGAATCTGATCGGGACGGCAATAAATGTGCGCATCGTCCATCGTAATCTGCCGAAC
>DATGFY010000084.1:0-3807 GCA_035308785.1 Bacteroidota bacterium
GATACCATTCGGTGTGGTGAATTACGAATGGATCGATCAGGCGCGCGGCGTCTGGGCGCAATATCCGGTAGAGGGAAGGGGATTGAATCCGCTCCTTCAGAATTATTGGATGGTGATTCATCCGCAGGTTCTGTTTACCGGCTTCACATCGATGGCGGTGCCATATACTTTTGCAGTTGCCGGATTGATGCGCAGAGATTATCAGGATTGGGTTCGCGTTGCAAAGCCGTGGACCATCTTTGCTGCAGCTACTCTTGGAACCGGCATCATTCTCGGCGGTTATTGGGCATACGAGACGTTGGGATGGGGCGGATATTGGGGATGGGATCCGGTTGAGAACTCCTCACTCATTCCTTGGCTCGTTAACATTGCGTCGGTTCATACGATTATGGCCCAGCGGCGCTCAGGCACGTTTGTGCGAACGAACTTTCTACTGAGCATCGTCACATTTATCCTCGTCCTCTATAGCACTTTCTTGACGCGTAGCGGAGTTCTTGGTGATACCTCCGTTCATTCCTTTGTCGATGCGGGAATGTGGGCGTACTGGCTGCTCCTTAGTGTGATCTTCTTGTTCGGCCTCCTCGGTCTCGGACTTCTCTTCCGCCGCATGCGTGAGATGCCGAAGATCCCTGTAGAGCACAGCGTCTTCTCTCGTGAATTTGCCCTTTACCTCGGTGCGTTTGCAATCTGTTTCGCCGCCTTCTTCATCACGATCGGAACTTCGTCTCCTATTATTACTGAAATAATAAAGGGCAGGAAAGCCGCAATCGATACAGTGTTCTATGTCCGGACAACTCTGCCGGTCGGGATATTTGTCGCTTTGATGATGGGAGTAGGGCAGTTATTGTGGTGGCAGAATTCCAGCCCGAAACAATTCTTCAAGAGCGTGATTTATCCGGGAATTGTCAGCATCCTGTTTACCGGTGTGACGTATTTCTTTGGGTTTCACCAATTTACCATGATCGTATTCGTTTTCTCGGCAGCGTTCGCGCTCTTTGTGAATGTCATGGTCGGATATACGGTGTTCAAGGGAAATCCGCGTTATGCCGGCGGCGCCATTGCGCATATCGGTTTGGCATTGCTTTTTCTTGGCTTCGTTGCAAGCGCGCGTTACGATGACAAGCAGACTGTATCTCTTGAGCAAGGCAAAACGGTCCAGGTTCTCGATGGATACAACCTGACGTACCGGGGAGATACCCAGATCGATTCCGAACGGTATGGGATGCACGTCGATATTGAGAAGGGCGGCAGTCATTATGCAGTGATGCCGATTATGCGTTACAGCGCCTATTCAAATAGCTTGATGCGCCACCCCGATATTCTGAATTTGCTGACGAAAGACATTTACATTTCACCGCTCTCGCTTGAAACCGCCCGAGATAGTAAAGGCCAATCCATTACGTTCAATAAGGGCGAAACCAAAAAACTCTACGGCCTCGATGTCACCTTTGTCGATTTCGATTTCAGTGATGCGATGAAAGGCAAGATGGCCGAAGGCGGAGATTTTCAGATTGGTGTCATTCTCAACGTCGCCAAAGACGGCAAGTCCGAGCAGATCAAACCGTTGATGAAACGCGGCGCGAACGGAATGGACATGATTATGGCCAAATCAACTCTCGGAACTGCCGAGTTTACCATTGTGCGCGTTCAACCGAATCGAGAAGACACCCGCCAATCCAAAGTTGAACTCTCTGTCGCTGATCCGGCAAATTCTGCCGCGCCAAAGGTTGATACCCTTGTGGTCGAAGCGAGCATCAAGCCGTTCATCAATCTAGTCTGGATGGGAACGGTGACGCTCTTGGTAGGTTTTATTCTGACGATCGTTCGCCGTGTTCAGGAAGCGACGTTACAGGGCGGAGAAGCAATCTAGAGTAAGTCGTCATTGCCAGGAGTCGCGTCTGACGAAGTCAGCGAGACGACGTGGCAATCTCACTCCCTTCGGTATTTCCCCGGTTCACCCGTTAATCTTACAGCACTTCTCTAATCCTTCGTACGCGGAGGAATCCCTTTTTGTATTGTTCGCATCATAACCCGCCTCGTTAATCGCGCGCTCGATAGTTTCGACGTTAGTCTGGTAAGGCACGTACGTTATCTCCGCCGTTTTCTTATCGACATCAACCTCAACATCCTTCACGCCATCGACGTGATAGACGGCCTTTTGGATCGTGTTCGCGCACTTTGAGCACACCATTGAAGGCAAACTGACATTTGTCACAACCGTCTTTTTCGTCGGATCATTCTGGTTGTCTTTCGAGCAGCCGAAGACGAGAACGAGTGAAAACACGACAAGAGCGTTGAAAAAATTCTTCTTCACATGCGTATCTTCCAATTTTTTACAATTTGTTCATCGATATAAATCTTGTTGCCATTCACCGTGCTGGGGATCGGATCCGGGGCATGCTGCTGGCAATTGCCGCGAAGTCCTTCCAAGTTATCTAACTTCCAATGCGTCTCGCAATTGCCGCATGCGAGCTCATTCCCTTCGATGCGAAATGTTTTAGAGTTGCACGGTTCGCATAACCGGATCGCCGTTACAAGCTTACCTTGCGTATTGATATATGCAAGAAGCGGTATGATCGTCGTCCCCGCATCATAATCGAATGCCACGATCTTCTTGTCCATGACCAACGGCAGAGAAATGACAATGTTCCCGTTTTCCACTGTTGAGGTAATCTCCTGTTGCGGGATCGCATCTCCGGCATACGCCGCAGACATCGCCACCTCGGGTTGCTTTTCGATTACCGGATTTGGTTTTCCCGGAAGGTCTTTTACATACGTGAACAATGCGAGTGCAAAAAGGCCCAGGGCAACGAACGTGTACGCCGTCTTCGCGCCGCGCCCCATTTGCCTTCGCTGCCTAATATTCTCCGAAGGAATAGTTGGTGTGGTTTCTGCCGCAGGGATTTGTACCCCGCATCTTGGGCAGAACTTAGAGTCGCGTTCTATTTCCCTTGAGCAGGAGGGACATTTCATTGTGTTATTAGACATCTATACTCTCTGTGCAACACTCAAATAAAAAAGCCGTTCCGGGAACAGGTCCCGGAAACGGCTTCTTGTTGCATGAATGAATTAATTTGTTCCGGTTACTGTCGTGGTAGCGGTTTTCGACTTTGTTGAAGTCTTCAACGTGGTCGCTGTTTTCGCTCCCGTGGTTTTCTTATGCAAAAGGGCAGTCTTGGTGCCTTTTGTGCAGCTGCCTTGAGTGCATGTCCCGCTCAGATATGGACAACTCTTGGCATCTTTGACGTTCGATGCGGTTGTCTTTGAATTGGCGCATGATGTTTTGCTGCAATTCTGCGCAGTGCTCTTGTTCCCGCACGCAGAAGCGAACGAAACCGTACCTATCAGTAAGCAAGCGATAATCGCCGTAAGTAATGAAAATCTCTCTCTCATGGTTGCTCCTTTATAGTTTACTGGTGACAATATCGATACCTAAATATACCATTTAATTGCATAATTGCAACCCCTCAAGGATTGAAAGCCCCGAGGTGTTATCCCCGAATTCTTTTGTCGGCTCGCCCGCCGTAGGAGGGGGGATCCACGTTCTTTCGTTGATTTAAACTGGTCAGCGGCCACTGGCCACTGCTCTACAAAAAAAAGATTGTTTTTTTCCTCCCGCACATCTTCTCAAAAATCCTGCTCTTAACCCCGAAAATGTCTGCAAATAAGGAGGTGTTTATGATCACTTCCGTGCACTTTTTCGACTTTGAACGTCGATTATTCGTCACTTCCGCACCACCGTTCCAGCTTGTCATTCCCGGCAAGTAAATAGTCAATGCGAGGCGCGGCGACGACGAAGTCAACGGC
>DATGFY010000085.1:0-2456 GCA_035308785.1 Bacteroidota bacterium
ATCTTCCAAGCGGTGTCTATTTATTTCGTCTTGAATCCGGCTCCTTCGTTTCGACGAAGAAATTAACGCTCTTGAAGTGAACCCATGACGCATTTGAACGAAACATTGTTCACGCCTCCAATGGCCTTCGGAAGAGCTGTACTAAAGTCTAACGGCTTTCTCAAAATCGCAATGGCTTCAAAGCGAAAGTTACAGCGCAGTTACCTGCCGTCGACGAATGTCGGCGGCAAATGGGCGCAAATCATCGGCCTGGTTTTGCTAGGCATGACCGTCTTTGTGACGAGTTCACAATCGCAGGTGAACATTAAACTTGGGGGCGGAATCGGGCTAATGGATCCGGCTTCGAACCTGAGCGGTTCAACAATTGATTACTATAACGGAACCGGCTACGGCCTTGGGAGCGGTCTTAACATCGATGGGAGGGCGAAAATCGGTTTTTCCGGTTTGAATCTGACCGGCGAGATCGATTACGCGTCGTTGAGCAACAGCGGATTTTCCCAACCGGGCCAGGGTGTTGTCGATATCTCCCAGAAAATCCTAACGCTCAAAGTAGGACCCGAATTCCGTCTGGGAATTCCGGTCTTACCGTTTACGCCATACCTCGGCGTGAACATCGCCTCAAATACGTTCAGCGGACAGACGACCTTTCAAGGAGTCGCTGATGTTCCCAGTGGAGATTATACCGTAAACGCCTCTACGCGCTTCGGCGTGGGATTTTCGTTAGGAACGGAATTAAGCCTTGGTCCTCTTATGTCGCTTGATTTTAACATCGCATACAACTTGATGAACCTTTCCGGCAAGGAATGGGTTAATGTCAACCCGGCCCTAAATGAACGCATCGATTCCTATCTCTCCTTGAATGATGGACAAGATCCTCAGTATGCCGCCGGCGATACTAAACATTTCGTTGCGTCCGATCGGACAATCCAATCGATTCTGCTCACTGCAAATATTTTATTCGGTTTATAGGTCGATCATGAGACCTCCTCAGATATCAAATCTGTTGGTTCAAAACCCTCCCGGATCTAACACGCCGAGTGGAAACCGGATCGCACGGAAACATTTCGAAGAGTCTTCGCAGAGAGACTTCGGTGATGAGACCGACTACCGAAAATTCGACTCAGAAAAACAATCTGCCGAATCCCGATGGCAAGACGATGGCGGAGAGAGCGGAGAAGCAGCGGCGTAAGAGCCCGTTTCATCCGATCACCGCTCGCATAGGCATCAAATAACCTTTTTTCAGTTACGTATCTATCTAAAATCAACCAATAAGGAATCTTATCATGAAGAAATTCTTTCTCGCAATTCTGGCAATCGGCCTGTTGTTTGGCGTTCAACAATCGAACGCTCAGGATCGTTATGACCACCGAACGTTCGGACTCGGCATTATGGTCGGCGAACCAAGCGGATTAAGCGCAAAGCTCTGGACATCTCCAACAACGGCGTTTGATTTTGGGCTCGGCTGGTCCGTGCGTAACGATCAGGTGGATAACGGCATCGACGCCGGAGACCGTACCCACTTCCATATGGATTATTTGTGGCATTCATTCGATGCATTTCACAGCGAAGAGCGGTTCCCGTTATACTACGGTGTTGGCGGCTCAATCAACAGCGGGGGCGGATTTAACAGCGCCCTGGCGGTTCGCGGCGTGATCGGTGTTGCGTGGATGCCGATGCGGACACCGATCGACGTGTTCCTTGAAGTTGTGCCGACGTTTCAACTTACCGCAACAAGCGGTCTCTATGTCGATGCATCCCTCGGTGCCCGATATTATTTCTAGATAGTCATCAACAAAGAGATGCGTAATAACACAATCATTATCGTAAGGAGAATCAGTATGCGTTACATCTATTTTATCATTGCGGCGCTGTTTGTTTCGGGTCTCGCAATCGCTCAGGTGAGCGTTGGACTCGATCTGAACGTGCAGAGTCAACCGATTTGGGGTCCCACCGGATATGACCACGTAGATTATTATTACCTTCCCGATATCGAAGCGTATTATAATGTTCCGGAACACAAGTTTTATTACTACGAAGGCGGACGTTGGATCGGCAGGCGGCGTTTGCCCGAACGGTTCAGGAACTACGATCTGTACCATTCGTACAAAGTCGTCGTCAACGAACGTGAACCCTATCTGAATCATAAAATGTACCGCGATCAGTATTCGACCTACCGCGGCCGCCACGACCAGGAAGTGATCCGCGACAGTCACGACAATAAATATTTTGCCAATAAAAACCATCCTGAGCATAACACCTGGGTGAAACAACAACGACACGATAATGGCAAAGGAAGAGGCGTCAACCAAGGCAACAAACAGGGCAACAAGCACGACGACAAAGGCGATCGTCAGGGAAAAGGAAATGACAAGAAAGACGGAAGTCGCGGCAAGGATAAAGACAAGAATTAGAATATCTCTGACTGACAACAGTCAGTATTGAACATTGGTTAGGAT
>DATGFY010000086.1:0-2720 GCA_035308785.1 Bacteroidota bacterium
TTCTTCGCAGTGAGCTTGTGGAGTTCGTCGTTCAGGGCATTGGCATCGGGGCCGCCCATGACGCTCCCCTGGAGCTCAAGGATGGTTATGCCCTCAGCTTCTTTGGCTGACAGGTTCATACTTCACTTTGTCCGCTACTGCCGTTCCGCCAACCGTTCCGCGTTTGGCCTGGAGCCGGCGTGTATAATCGAGCACGATGGCGCTGGCGATATAGATCGAAGAGTAAGTGCCGGTCGTGATGCCGATGCTCAGCGCAAACGCAAAGCCGCGGTTCACCTCGCCGCCGAAGAAGAACAGGATCAGCGTAATGATGAGAACCGTGCCGGACGTGATAATGGTACGGCTCAGAGTTTCATTCAAGCTCTTGTTGATCAAATCGATCAAGCTCATCGTCCGGTAGATTTTCTGATTTTCACGGATACGATCGAAGATAACGACGGTATCGTTCATCGAAAGACCAACGACGGTCAGGAACGCCGCGATCATATTCTGATCGATCTCAAAATTCGTGAACGATGTAAGTCCGTCGAAAATTGAAATGCATCCCAACACCACAAGCACGTCGTGGAAAAGCGCGACGAGAGCGCCCACGCCAAAGATGAACTTGAACCGGAATGCCACGTAGAGCGACATCGCTATGAGCGATGAAAGCACCGCGTAGAGCGCGTTGGTGCGCAATTCCTTTCCGACCTTCGGACCGATCTTTTGCTCCGAAAGCACATGCGGGTTCATATCGGGGAACGTCTGCTGAAGAGCGGTCTTAATGCGGTCGCCGACGGTCGTGCCTTCTCCCTGCAACAGAGTGCGGAGGAGAATCTTGTTCGGGCTGCCGAATCCTTTGATCTCCGATTTCGGGAAGCCGGCATTATCCATCATCGAACGAACCTTGCCGATATCGGCCGGGCCGTTGAATTCAATGATGAGTTCCGTGCCGCCGAGAAAATCGATTCCAAAGTGGAAGCCCTTGACGGCCAGCGACAGCATCCCGACGAGAATGACCGTTGCGGAGATAGCGTACCACATGTACCGCCGCCCCATGAAATCGATTGATGTCTTCTTGAAAAATCGCATTGATGAAACTCCGTAAAAGAAAAATTATCCGAATTTAACGACAGTACCGCGTTCGAGCATGCCTTCGATGATCACGCGGCTGACAACCATAGCGCTGAATACGCTGGCCACGATGCCGATCATCAGTGTGAGCGCAAATCCTTGCACCGGTCCCGTGCCGAACTGGTAGAGGATGATGCCCGTAATAAAGGCGGTAAAATTCGCGTCGAAGATTGCGGTGAACGCGCGGGTATATCCCGCATCAACTGCTGCGGAGAGCGTCCGGCCTGTTACCGATTCTTCGCGGATGCGCTCGAAGATCAGCACGTTCGCATCGACCGCAACGGCAACTGTCAAAATGATACCTGCGATGCCCGGCAATGTGAGCGTTCCTTGGAACCCGGCCAACACGCCGAGGACGAAAAGAATATTGAGGAACAATGCCACATCGGCCATGACGCCGCCGGTGCTATAATAGAAGACCATGAAGATCGCCGTCAAACCGAGGGCAAGAAGCGCAGCCCATACGCCCTGGCGGATCGAATCTTCACCAAGTGACGGTCCGACCGTCGCTTGCTGAACGATTTCCACAGGAGCGGGGAGAGCGCCGGCCTTAAGTACGATTTCGAGGAGGCGGGCTTCTTCAATATTTTCGATGCCGGTAATTTGTGAATTGCCGCCGGTGATCTTCTGGATGACTTTCGGCGCTGAAAAAACCGAGTTATCCATAATGATGGCGATGCGCTTGTTGACGTTTGCGCCCGTAATGCGCGCCCAATCGCGCGTGCCTTCGCTGTTCATCTCCATGTTGACGACCGGGGTGTTGTACGAAGGATCGATCGTAGCCCGGGCGTTGGTGATCACACCGCCGGTCAGATCTGCCTGTTTCTTCACCGCGTAGAGAGCGTAAAAGTTCTTGCCATCGATGACGTTCACCGGCTTCGCAGACCAGTTGAACGACATATCCGAAGGGATTAACTTCTGAATATCGGGGTTGTTGATAATCCGCATCACCTTTGCGCGATCTTCATCGGCAGAGTACAATTCTCCGCTCCATGCCTGACCTTGCTGCTGGAACGAATTTGCAAGCGCATAGAACGGATGATCTTTCTTCATCTGCTCTGCGGATTTTGCCTGATCCGAATTCTGGTTTAGTGCGGAGGTGTCGGATTTTTTCGATGTGTCGTTCGAGGCAAGCGTTTTTGCGGTATCGCTCGCGGTGGTGTCGCCCGCAAGAGTTGAATCATTGAGCGGCTTGCCCGCAAGCTTTGTATCAATCGTGTTATAGACCTTCGAGGTGATCTCGGGATCCATGAGGAGTTTGAATTCCAGAAGAGCCGTGCCCTGGAGAAGCTGGCGGACTTCGGATTCGTTGCTTACGCCGGGAAGTTCGACGATAATTCTGCGCGCACCCTGTTTCTGAATGGAGGGTTCGGATACGCCGTATTGATCGACGCGGTTGCGCACAATTTCTTTCGCGCGATCGACTGCATTCGAGGTTTCATCGCGGAGTTTCGAAACGATGTCGTCGTCGCTTTCGCGGATGCTGCCGAAATACCTGCTAAGCCGTACGCCCTTTGCTTGGAACTTTGCCTTCAAGATATCGATGACGTCGGCGTCGGAGGTTTTCGCTTCGTTCTGCACGTCGGCAAAGGCCGAAGTAAAGGTAG
>DATGFY010000087.1:0-1546 GCA_035308785.1 Bacteroidota bacterium
GGGAGTGAAATTTGGAAAAAAGGATTTGATCCATGCGTTTGCATCAAGATACGCGAGATACGCTTCGTAATTGATCACCGGGCGAAGGTGTGCAATTTCTGTCGCCGTAAAATAAGTTTGATCATCGAGATACATCGAATCTTCCGCGATAAAATAATTGAGGCAGAAGAATTTCTTCTTATTAAGCAGAAAGGTTTTCTTGAACAGGATCAGCAGGGTTCGACAAATCCACAAACGGCCGGGAGCGGTAACGATAACATAATCGATATCGCTCGGGGGGGTCGCTACGCCCTTCGAAAGATCACCGGAAAGAAAAATACCGCGGACAAAAGGAAATCGACGAATTATCTGCGACATAAAGAGAGCAATCTTTATGCGTTTATCGGCTATCTCTGCACGTTCGGCGCGAATCTGTTCGAGTGCCGGTGCGTCCGATCTCCGAATATACTCTCCGGAATTCACTATGGCGCCCGAGTCAACAAGCTCTCGAACATTGCCGCGGAATTCCTTCTCGGTCATCGAGTTGACGGGAAACAGCACAAAGAGTTCTCTCATCGTTAAAGGATGATCGAAGATCTCGTAGTACGCGAGCGTGCGAAATATATTTTTCTCGAAATCCGGGGGCATAAAGGTTGTTATCCTCTAAATATAGGGAAATTTCGCTAACATGTAAACAGGGCGCCGCGCTATTGAGTGCCCTAATCAGTATGCCGAGGCGCATCTATGGAGGATTCATTATATTTGTATTGCGTTAACAATGCCTAAAACGAAGATTTGCCGGATTTGATTCACAATTTGCCGATGATATGCGATTCTTGAGCTTGATTATTGCCATTGCCGTCTTGTGTTCTTGGACACATTCTCAGGATAACTATGAGATCCAGGTCTATCCATCCGAGACCGTTGAAGCAAAAGTGACGATGGTCGAGCTACATTCCAACTTCACGTTTGACGGTTCGACCGCTTTTACGGATGGGGTGAGACCGACTGAAGATGCTTTACACGAAACAGTGGAGATCACGCACGGTGTCGTCCCTAATTTGGAGATAGGGTGGTATATCTTCACCAGTTCTAAATCCGGATACGGTCCTCAGTGGGTGGGAGATCATATCCGCCCCCGTGTAAGCGCTCCCGCAGAGTGGCACATACCTGTGGGCCTAAGCCTTTCGGCAGAAATCGGCTACCAACGGCCTGAGTATTCGCCGGATACATGGACCATTGAACTTCGACCGATCATAGATGATTCGATCGGGAATTTGTATGTATCGTTCAATCCATCGACCGATATTTCATTGAAAGGTGCGAACCAATCTCGCGGCCTTGAATTCGAACCCAACCTAAAAATAGGATACAACTTTTCCGATCTTGTGAACGCGGGCGTGGAGTATTACGGCGCGCTCGGTCCCGTGACGGGGTTTGATCCCGCCAATGAACAAGAGCAGCAGATCTTTCCCGCGGTCGATTTGAATTTTTCACCCGAATGGGAATTCAACTTCGGAGTAGGGTGGGGCCTTACGCCAGCGACGGATCATTTTATTGCGAAGAT
>DATGFY010000088.1:0-3774 GCA_035308785.1 Bacteroidota bacterium
AGAGTGGGTCGAATGATATACGTTGATTGAGATAAAAGAAAAACCGGGAGGAATAACAGGAGGCCAATTGCGAGGTGTCTTTTCATCCGGTATTGCACGTCTTGATTCTCAAAGTAGGCAAATTAGGAGGGAAAAACAAAAAATGATCCGGATTCAGCAGAATGGGTCGGGAGTCGAACTCCCTCTCAGAAAGGTTTGGCCCAAAAGCGGGAGACCGGGTGATTACAGGCTGGCCAGGGGATTGCTTCGTGCGTCCCGCTGACTTCGTCAGGCGGGACTCCTCGCAATGGCTATTCGACCTGAAGGAAATAGCTACTTTCGCCTGCCAAAAATCGGCACAGCAATGATGCCGCATGCAAACCCGCCTATATGCGCCCACCAGGCAACGCCGCCCGCGTCTCCGCCGATGCCCAACGATAAGACACCGCTGACGATTTGTATTAGGAACCAGATTCCCAGGAATAGGTAGGCCGGAAGTTCCATGAACTTGATGAAGATGAAAATAGGAACGATCGTCAGGATTTTCGCCTTCGGGAACATGATAAGGTAAGCACCAAGCACTCCCGCAATTGCCCCACTTGCCCCAATCATCGGCGCAATTGACATTCGGTTGAAATAAATCTGAGTGAATGACGCTGCCACTCCGGCGATGAAATAGAACAACAGATATCGCGTATGACCGAATCGATCCTCCACATTATCTCCGAATATGAAAAGGAAAAGCATATTGCCCAGAAGATGCATCCATCCCCCATGAAGAAACATGGCCGTGAATAACGGAACAACAGTCGAAACGCTAAAATGCAGCCCTCCTGTTTCGTTGAACCATGCGGATGGCACCACGCCAAACCGGAGAATGAAATCGTTCGCAAATGGGCCAAGAGATTTTTCGAAAAGAAATGCAACGATATTCGCAGCGATAAGAAAATAGTTGATGACAGCAACGGAGCGGGTAGGACTTTTATCGCGGAGAGGAATCACGTTTTCACCTCTAGCCTCGAAGTGAGCCAGCGTGAACTATCATTCAAACTCTGTGAATTAATCTCGTGGGCCATGGGGTATTCGTGGTACTCGACAATCGCTCCAGCCTTGACGAGCAATTGTTCGGACGTCCTTGCCCGGCCCACCGGAATTACCTGATCGTGCAACCCATGCGAGATGAAATATGGCTTTTCCTTTATTTTATCCCAACTGAATTGAACCGTGGAAAGTTCGCGGATAAATCCGCTATATGCGATGACGCCTGCGATTAGCTCCGGCCGAGTCAAGGCGATGGCATAGGACATAATCGTGCCCATGCTGAACCCGCAAAGAAAGAGTCGGTTCGGATCAACCGGTTGGGTTTTTAGTAGGTGGTCGAGGAATTCAACTAATCTTGCGTAGCTTTCGGCGTACTGCTTTTGATCTGCCGTGCCGTCCTCGTGAAGATCGAACCATGTATAGCCATAACCGAACTCAAATTCCAACGGCGCACGCACGCTCGCGATGAGAAGGCGATCATCGAGGTAACGGGAGAGGCCAAGGAGATCGTCTTCATCGGACCCCCTGCCATGGAGAAGCACGATCGCCGGAGATTTCCCAATTGATGTTTTTCGGGGCGGAACGAGCTTATAAGTAAGGATCGCGCTCAACGGGAGGAACTGATTACGATTCTTGTCAAGAAATTAAACGATGAAGCCAATCAGGATTCATCGAGAACTTTGCGGAGGCGGTGCAGCAGGTCGTTGGGAATATACGGTTTTTGGATAAAATCGCTGGCGCCGGAATCGTGCATCGCTGCTTTTCGATCAATATCGAGATATCCGCTCGCAAGAATTACCTTGATTGATGGTCTAATTTCCTTCATCATCTGGAACGCCTCCCATCCGCTTCGTTTCGGCAGACCGATGTCAGTCAGGACGAGGTCAATCTTATCCTGATTCGCCTCAAAAACTTCGACCGCTTCTTCGCCATCTCTGGCCAACATTGTGGTGTATCCCTTCATCTCAAGAATGTATTTCAGAAAATGGAGCAGCAGCTCTTCGTCTTCAACCAGGAGAATCGTTTCTTTGCCTCCAACGACGTCATCCGAAACAGAAATTTCTTGCAAATCCGCAGACCGTGAGGACGACGCAACAGGAAAATAGAGCGAGAACGTTGATCCTTTGCCACTCTGGCTTTGCACGTCCATATAGCCGTGGTGCCGCTGGACGATACCATAGACGACCGCGAGACCGAGTCCCGTCCCCTTTCCCAACTCTTTGGTCGTGTAAAATGGCTCGAAAATCCGGTTCAGCTCTTCTTCGCTCAATCCGATTCCGGTATCGGTGACACTGATGCAGACGTATTTCCCTTGTTCGGCTTTATGGAAACGGCCTTTGATATCATCAGCCGAACAAACGTGCGTCGCAATCGTGAGGGAGCCACCTTTCGGCATTGCGTCGCGCGCATTCACGCATAGATTCAAAACTGCCTGATGAAGCTGATTCTGATCGGCAATTACGAGTTCAAGGTGATCCTGTGGTGCGAATTTAACACTAATCGAATGGGGAAATGTATCCACGAGCAATTTAATGAGCTCGCTGAGCATCGAGTTGAGGCTGAGCGGCGCAAAGCTTGGTTCGGTTCGGCGTGCAAAGGTCGTCAGTTCCCGTACAAGATCTGATCCGCGACCCACTGCTTTGCAGATTGCCTCTACGCTGTGGCGGGCCTTCTCTTCATCGAGTTTCGTATTGCGCAAGAGCGAGGCGTAGCCAAGGATAATCGCCATGATATTATTAAAATTATGAGCGATCCCCGCGGCCAGTGTTCCAATGGATTCTAATTTTTGCGATTGCAAAAGCTGCTCTTCCAATTTCCTTCGCTCAATTTCTGATTTGCGGCGATCGGTAATATCGGTAGCAACGCCAAGAATCTGATCGGCTGTGCCATCGGCAGAAATGATGGGGCGTTTGATCGTTTGGAGATACCGTACATTACCCTTCGCATCGGTTATCTGTTCTTCGGCGATGAATTTCTCTGTCATACTATCCATCACATGAAGATCGTCGTTCCGGAAATGTTCCACTTCTTCGCGATTCGGATTGAAGTCGGCGTCGGTTTTCCCAAGCAGATCTTCGACCGAGGTGCCATACGCATCGGCCACGGCCTGATTGACGAGTGTAAATTCGCCTTTGCGGTTCTTTGCAAATATGAATGACGGGTTTAGATCGATAACCTGGCGAAAGTAGTCGCGCCCTTTGATCACTTCATCTTCCATGTGACGACGTTCCGTAACATCGGTGTGAACTCCAAGAGAGCCGACGACATTTCCACGGTCATCGTAGATCGGGCTTCCGCTAATCCTAGCCCAGATCAAATCGCCATTCTTGCGTCGGAGTCTGACTTCGTAATGATCTTTGAGGCCGGTCGTTCGTTGAAGATTTTTTTGGATTATCAGGTGCCGATCTTTTGCATCGGCGAGAAGTTTATAGGCGGGTGTTCCGAGGAGCTCTTCGCGGGTGTACCCAACAATTTCGCAATACCGGTCGTTGGCAAACTGAATCACATCGTCATTATCGACTTGCAGCAACCCCTCGTTCATGCTTTGGACGAGAGTGCGGAACTTTAATTCACCTTGCAGGATTGCTTCCTGGGCGCGCTTGCGCTCCGAAATATCGAGCGAGAACCCGAGGATGGCGGGTTTGCCTTCGTATTCGATTTTACTTCCGAAGGTTTCAATTTCAACGGTAGTGCCGTCTTTGCGAAGACCGGTAAATTCGTATCGGATCGAGATTTCTTCGCCCTCCATCCGTT
>DATGFY010000089.1:0-5498 GCA_035308785.1 Bacteroidota bacterium
GATGAACCCTGGTCGACACCACACCTCGGACAAAACGACGCTGTCCGCCGCGGCGGACCGCCTTCGCGGGAATGACACATGAGGGGATAATCTAAACATCGCCACGACATCTTCATCATTTAATGATTATTTTATTAGATATTTCTTGGAATTTGGTGCTTGGTTATTGGTGCTTGAGCAACCGTTTGCATCCGAGAATTTCACAGACCTAAAGAATGCATACTCCTGATCTAATCCGCAAGAAACGCGACGGCGGCAAACTTTCCCGCGAGGAGATCGAATTCCTCATCACGGGATACATGAGCGGCACCGTTGCGGAGTACCAGATCTCCGCCCTCCTCATGGCCATCTACTACCAGAAGATGAACTTCGAGGAAACTGCGGTCCTGACTGAGTTCATCCTTAAATCAGGTGAATCGCTCGATCTGTCGGCGATTCCGGGGAAGAAAGTCGGCAAGCACTCCACCGGCGGAGTTGGAGACAAGGTCTCTATTATACTCGCCCCGATGGTCGCGGCGTGCGGAGTAACCGTCCCGATGCTTTCCGGCCGCGCGCTTGGGCATACCGGCGGCACGCTCGATAAGCTGGAATCCATCCCCGGCTACAAGACGCAGATGAATGCCGCCGAACTGACACGCATTCTCAAGGAAGCCGGAGCGGCCATCGTCGGTCAATCCGAGGCGATCGCACCCGCGGATAAAAAGCTCTACGCCCTCCGCGATGTCACCTCCACCGTGGACAGCATCCCCCTCATCGCCAGCAGCATCATGAGTAAGAAGCTTGCCGAAGGCACCGATGCGCTTGTCATCGATATTAAAACCGGCGCGGGAGCGTTCATGGCGCAAGAAAACGACGCAGCCGAATTAGCCGATCTTTTTGCAGGGATTGGGTCAAGATTCCATAAAAAAGTATTTTGTTTTATTACCGATATGTCCCAGCCGCTCGGGTTTGCTATCGGCAACTGGCTGGAAATAGTTGAGTGTGTCGAATGCCTTCGCGGAAAAGACGTGTCGGATTTGATGGAAGTAACCTACGCTCTCGGCGGCGCAATGGTGATGCTGGGCGACAAGGCGGCAACCATCGATGAAGGAATTGAGAAGTGCCGCGCCGCGATTGAGAACGGTTCGGCGTGGGACCGATTTTTAAAAATGGTCCGCACTCAGGGCGGCGATACCAAACCGCTCGAAAACCCCGATACGTATCCGAAAAGCAAGTTCAGCAAAGAAATCCGCGCGACCAAGGCCGGATATTTAGCCGAGGCAAACGCGCTTCAAATCGGGGCCGCTTCGCACAGCATGGGCGCAGGAAGATCCCGCACCGATAGTTCGGTCGATCTCAAGGCAGGCATATTAATGAAAAAGAAAATCGGCGACGTGGTGCAGGTCAACGATGTCATCGCAGTCTGCTACTCAGACGATGAGAATAAACTTAATGCCGCAGCCCGCGCCGTTGAGCGAGCATTCCGTTATATGCCTGCAAGAACAACTCCCCCCACCCTCGTCCTCGCCCGCCCGGATGATTCCGGCCGGCCGAAGTGGGAGTAAGTTAGAAGTTACTGGGAGGGAGTTCCACTCCCGACCCACCCTACGTTCCGATTGTCATTGCGAGGCGACACGTCAACAAAGTTGACGGGACAACGCGGCAATCCCCCAGCCAGTCTGCAAACATTCAGCCTTCCAATTCTTTTTGGGAGGGAGTTCTACTCCCGACCCGCCATCATGCCGTCAGTCCTTGGTGATTGATTACCGCCTCGTTACCCCCCTCCAAAAAAAAGAATTCTTTTTTCTAAACACGTAACCTATTTATTATCTATGTTTTAACATCGTTTTTTCTTGCAAAAAGTGCATACATTTCGTGCACGTTTTCCGCTATCTCCATACCCTGCAAAGCGTTACACTGGTTTTTTGCTCCACGACCGCAATTCATTATGCCCCAATAATTTACGGGATATGTATGTCCTCGATTTCAAAATTTCATGCATAATTCGCACTCAAATCAGATCTCAACAGACTAAGTTCGCGACCTCACCGTATCACCTAATACTTTTGCCTTAGGCCTCTACCTAATATATACACTTCCTTAGCATCAGAATCAAGAGAAATCTTTTGCGAATTTCATAAAAGATCTGCGCTAGAATAGATTTCATGGCTTGTCGAATCGGAAGATCTTACTGAACGACAAAACCCACCCCCTCTCCTCGCCTTCGGCGAGGTTTATCCCCCTCAGAAACGAGGGGGAGGGAAAGGCGCCGTTCTCGCCCCCTGTTTCCGACGCTGATTCCCCTCCTCGTTTATGAGGAGGGGATGTCCCGGCTGCATCGGGACAGGGGTGGTGCGGCACTCCGGGCAAACGAAAATTTCCAATAGCATTTTCTAACTGTTTTTCGTACATTCAAACCTACCAAACCACCTATCAGCGCAACACACGCAAAAGAAATGGAAGAAGTTCACAGTCATAATATCCCGCGCGACATCGGATGGATCGAGGTCATCGCAGGATGCATGTTCAGCGGCAAGACGGAAGAGTTGATCCGCCGCATGCGCCGCGCCCAAATTGCAAAGCAGCCCGTCATCATCTTTAAGCACGGCGTCGATACGCGCTACAGCGCAACGCACATCGCCTCCCACGATGAGCGGCTCCTTCCTTCCATCATGGTCGAGAAGCCCAATGAGATCCTCGCGAGAGTCGGCGACGCGCAGGTCATCGGCATCGATGAAGCGCAGTTTTTCTCCGATGAGCTCCCCGCCGTGTGCGATCACCTTGCCATGAAAGGCAAACGCGTCATCGTCGCCGGACTCGATCAAGACTACCGTGGCAAACCGTTCGGCCCGATGCCCTACCTGCTTGCCATTGCCGAATACATCACCAAAACCCTCGCCATCTGCGTCGTGTGCGGCAATCCCGCGGATCGCACCCAGCGCGTCACCCAAGAGCGGGAGCTCGTCGTCGTCGGCGCGCAAAACCATTACGAAGCCCGCTGCCGCCGCTGTTTCGAGCCGCCGAAGGAATGATGACTTTGAGGAATTGCAAGACACAACCGGCGGAGATTCTTCGCTTCGCTCAGAATGACAATCGTCATCGGAATCTACTACCCCTTCCAACCAAGTCTCACCCCTCTCTTCGTAAGAGAGGGGCCGGGGGTGAGTTACTCCGAGGCGATCACTCCGCCCGATGGTTCTCCTTGTTGCCGACCGAGATTGCTTCGCTCCCGCTCGCAATGACTAGGCTCAAAAGGGTCGCTTCTCTTCTTTCCCTGTCTCTTCTCTCTTTCTTTCTGCTCTTCTCGGGTTGCGCCAAAAAACCTGCCTCACAAGAAACCCCGGGCACGATGAAAATCGGCCTCGTCATGGATATCGGCGGGCGCGGAGACAAATCGTTTAACGATGCGGCCTACCGCGGAATTGAGCGGGCGAAAAAAGAACTCGGCGTGGACTTTGAATTCCTCGAACCCGGCTCCAGTTCCGACCGCGAATCCGCCTTGCGCCAGTTCGCCAGCCGTGCAGATATCTCGCTGGTGTTCGGCGTCGGCTTCATCTTCACCGATGACATTACCTCGATCGCGAAAGATTTCCCCGACCAAAAGTTTGGCTGCATCGATTTCAGCGTCGATCCCGCCAAACCGATCCCGCCCAATCTCGTCGCGCTGAAGTTCAAAGAAGAAGAGGGCTCCTTCCTCGTCGGCGCGCTGGCGGCATTGATGACAAAAACAGGGACCATCGGCTTCATCGGCGGCATGGAATCGCCGTTGATCAAGAAATTCGAAGTCGGTTACGTTGCCGGTGCAAAGTACGCCAACCCCGGCGTCAAGGTGTTAGTCGAATACGCAGGCATTACGGCGGCGGCATTCAGCAATCCCGGCAAGGGCAAAGAATTGGGTCTCGCGGAATACGGCCGTGGCGCAGATATTATTTTCCACGCCTCAGGCCCCACCGGCGCGGGCGTGATGGAAGCCGCCCGCGAGAAGCACGGCCTCGTCATCGGCGTCGATTCGGATCAATACCCGGAAGCTCCCGGATATATTCTCACAAGCATGATCAAGGTTGTCGATAACGCAATCTTTGAAACCATCAAAGCGAGGAAAGAAGGAAAGTTCCAGGGCGGCATCGCGACCGTGTTCGATCTCAAATCGCACGGCGTCGATTACGTCTATGACAACAACAACAAGGCAATGATCCCCGACAGCGTCCACAACCGCGTCGAGGAAATCCGCAGCAAGATTATCTCCGGCGAGATCGCCGTCCCCTACCAATAATCGCCCGGTAACGCAGTTCCCATGCCCGCCGTCGAAATGCGATCAATCACAAGGCGGTTCGGCGCGCTTGTCGCAAACGATACAGTCAATTTTTCCGCGAGCGAAGGCGAAATCCACGCCCTTGTAGGCGAGAACGGCGCGGGCAAATCCACGTTGATGAAAATTCTCTACGGCATCGAGCAACCCGATGCGGGCGAGATTGCGATCGACGGCCGCCGCGAGGATATCCGCGATTCTACTAAAGCCATCGCCCTCGGCATCGGCATGGTTCACCAGCATTTCATGCTCATCCCGCCGCTCACCGTCGCGGAGAATATCATCCTCGGCAGCGAACCCGTTGGCGCCTTAGGCATTTTGAACATCGCCGCGGCGGAAGATGCGATCCGGAAGCTCTCCGAAACCTACCGGTTCAATCTTAACCCTCGCGATACGATCGCTTCTCTGTCCGTAGGCGAGCAGCAGCGCGTCGAGATTCTCAAACTCCTCTACCGCAAAGCAGAGATCATCATCCTCGATGAACCGACCGCAATCCTCACGCCGCAAGAGGTGGAAGAGTTTTTCGGCATCCTCCGCACGCTGAAAGAGCAGGGCAAGACGATCATTTTTATCGGCCACAAGGTCTCGGAAATCCTCGGCATCAGCGACCGGGTGACGGTGATGCGCAAAGGCAAAGTCGTCGGCACCGTCGCCACGGCTTCTACCAATGCGAATGAACTCGGCAAGATGATGGTCGGGAAATCGATCGAATCGTTGATCGAAAAAGCGCATTCGGAACATCGCAAGCAGCTCCTTCGCGTCGAAAACCTCTCGTGCCAAAGCCACCGCATATCGTCTTCGCTCAAGAATGTTTCATTCACGATTGAATCCGGTGAGATTTTCGGGATCGCCGCGGTCGAAGGCAACGGTCAATCGGAATTGATTGAAATCCTCACCGGCCTGCGCAAACCATCGGGCGGCTCTCTATATATAGAAGGGATGCCGAACCTCGCACATATCCCCGAAGACCGCCTCAAACACGGCCTTGTGCTTGATTTTACGCTTCAGGAGAACTTCATCCTCGGCAGACAGCGGGAAACGGCGTTCTCTTCTCCGGTTTCGCTTAACCGGAATGCCATCGCAAACTACGCCGCCGAGCAGATCCGGAATTTCCAGGTCGATCCGCCGGAACCGATGAACCGCGCGCGGCAGCTTTCGGGCGGGAATCAGCAAAAGGTTGTTCTCGGACGCGAGCTTTCAAAAAATGCAA
>DATGFY010000090.1:0-1531 GCA_035308785.1 Bacteroidota bacterium
CGCATTTGCAGAAGCTTTCCATTGGAGGAGATATCGTCATCTCGGACGCAGTAGCCAATGACCCCGAGGTGATTCCTCTCCTTCGGCAACCTGATGGAGCTTTTACGGTTGAACATTTTTCCGGAACGTTGAAGGGTTATGCGGAACAACCGTTCGATCTGACAAGGCTGGTGGCGTGGAACAAAGAATCGGCAGGCATAAGTCCCTAAATTTCGATATATTATGGATATATGAACGTTCGCTCTTCCCGGCTCGTCCTCGGCCGAATCACAATCTTCCTTATTCTTTCCACCATCTCGTTCGGGTGCATTCAGCGCATCGCCATGAATTCGCTCGGAGGAATATTGGATAACGGTTTTGCGGTAATCAATGAAGAGTCGGACTTGAAGATCGCGGAATCGAGTATCGCGAGCGATTTGAAATTGATTGAATCGATTTTGCGGAGTGATCCCGACAACACTCATTATCTGTTGCTTGCCTCGAGAGGATATTCCAGCTACGCGCTCGGGTTCGTCGAAGACGACAGCATTCCCCGCGCACGCGATCTCTATGTGCGTGGTAAGGAATTTGGCCTGAGAATTCTCCGGCAGAATACAACATTTGCCGCTGCCGAAAGCAAGCCGCTATCGGAATTCAGCGCATCCCTTTCAAGTTTTTCGAATGACGATGTGCCGGCCGTCTTCTGGACTGCCGTCGGTTGGGGAAGTCAGATCTACACGAGTCTCACCGATCCTTCTGCAGTGGCGGATCTTGGCAAAGTTGAATCCCTGATGAGATTTGTCGCGGCGCACGATTCGAGCTATTTTTACGGCGGCGCAGACTTTTTTCTTGGCACAATGTACGGCAGCCGCGCCAAAATGCTCGGCGGCGATTCGGCGCTTTCGCGGCAATATTTCGAACGATGCCTTGCGATCAACCACGGCAAGTTTCTCATGACCTATATTTATTATGCCCGATCCTACGCGGTCCAAACTCAGGATCAACATCTGTTCGAGAGTCTCCTCACGATGATCGATACGACTTCAATCGATATTCTCCCCGAAGCGCGCTTATCGAACGCCATCGCAAAGCGAAAAGCGAAACTGCTCCGCTCCAAAGAAAACGATCTTTTCTAATCCATCACCATTAAGAATATCATGCAATTACGATTTTCCAGATACATTCTTTTTATTCTGATTTGCCTCTCCCCTGTTGCCGCACAGCAATACACGATTAAGTTTGCCACAGTGGCGCCGCCCGGCAGCACGTGGATGAATGTGATGGCCGAATACGATTCCTCGATCCGCGCGGAAAGCGGCGGCAAGCTCGGATTCAAAATTTACTCGAACGGCGTCCAGGGCGATGAGAAGGATGTGCTGCGGAAAATTAAACTGGGACAATTGCAGAGCGCAGGCATTACCGGCAATGGGATGACCGAGATCGCACCGGAAGCGCGCATTCTTGACACGCCGTTTCTCTTTCGAACGACCGATGAAATCGATTACATGGACCAATCGTTCGACAAAGAGTTTTCCGATGCTTTCGCAAAGAA
>DATGFY010000091.1:0-11851 GCA_035308785.1 Bacteroidota bacterium
CGTCGATATTGAAAACCCTTGCGTTAGGCAGGGATTTTCATGACTTCTTAACGCTGGATGCCTATGCCCTGTTGGATTGATACTCTCTGCAATTTGAGTGTTAACGGTGACACCAATGAGAAGATTTTTCGGAATACGGCATGGCACCCGTGTTCACCGCCCATTGGTGTCACCACGATTTTCTAAATAAACGATCGCTGATTCGAACTTTAACGATAAGGGTCACAACATGAAAACGAGCCAAGAAGACCGGCACTATGCTCCCGCCCAATCAGAAAATGTTTCATCGCTGATGAATTCATGGGCGCACACACGGCGGTGGGACGGAATCGAACGGCCGTACACTGCAGGCGACGTGGTACGCCTCGGCGGAACGGTTCAGCCGGAATGCACGCTCGCCCGCCTCGGGGCTGAACGCCTCTGGCGCATGTTCGATCAAGAAATCTACGTTCGCGCGCTCGGCGCAGTGACGGGGAATCAAGCGCTCCAACAGGTAACAGCGGGACTGAATGCGATTTACGTCAGCGGCTGGCAAGCCGCCGCCGATGCGAACGATGCGGGAGAAATGTACCCCGATCAGAGTCTCTATCCTTCGAATAGTGTCCCGAACCTTGTACGGAAGATCAACAATGCCTTCCTGCGGGCCGATCAAATTCAGCACGCAACAGGCGAACATGTCAGGTATTTTTTCGCTCCCATCGTCGCGGATGGAGAATCGGGCTTCGGCGGTACGCTGAACACGTTTGAACTAATGAAAGACATGATCGAAGCCGGAGCGGCGGCGGTTCATTTTGAAGATCAGGTTTCGTCGCTTAAGAAATGCGGCCATATGGGCGGAAAAGTCGTTGTTCCGGTGAATGAATTCACCTCAAAACTTGTCGCAGCGCGGCTTGCCGCAGATATCCTTGGCGTCCCGACTATTTTGATTGCCCGGACCGACGCGTTGAGCGCGCAGCTTATCCAGAGTGATGCGGATCCTGCCGATCGGCCGTTCATTACCGGCGACCGTACGCGCGAAGGGTTCTTCCGCGTTAAAGGCGGGATCGAGTATGCGATCGCGCGAGCTCTGGAATTCGCCCCGTATGCCGATATGCTCTGGTGCGAAACTTCGACGCCCGATCTTGGGGAAGCGCGCGAATTTGCCGAAGCCATTCATGCGAAATTTCCGAGAAAATTGCTCGCGTATAATTGTTCGCCGTCGTTCAATTGGAAGAAACACATTCCCGAATCGGAACTCGGCTCGTTCCAGGATCAGCTTGGCCTGATGGGATACAAATTCCAATTTGTCACGCTTGCCGGTTTTCATTCGCTGAATACGTCCATGTTCGATCTTGCCCGCGCGTATGCCGCCGATGGAATGTTGGCCTACTCGCGCTTGCAAGAGCATGAACTGGAGCTTGAACAATCAACCGAGTACGCAGCGTGCAAACACCAACAATTTGTGGGCACCAGCTACTTCGATGAGGTCCAGCTTGTGGTATCCCGCGGCGAATCCGAAACGACTGCCCTGGGCGATTCTACTGAAGCAAAGGAATTTGCGTAGCTACAAATAGCATACATCGTTACGTGTCTAATCTAATTGAAACTGAGGAACCGGCGAAATACCCGGATATGCGGCTCGGCATCCTGCAAGCCGATCGGCGCATGGCGCTGCAGTACGCTGTCACGAATATCCTTGCCGAATCGACGACGCTGCACTATGCAATTCCCAATCTCTTGCAAGCGCTCTGCGTTCTTGGCAGCTGGGATTTCGGAGAAATTTGGCTCATCGATCACGAGAAAAAAATGTTGGTCTCGAAAGGAAGTTGGATAGCTCCAAAGCTTAAAGGTTCGGGGATATCGTCGAGTACCAACAAATACGCCTTCTCGCGCGGAGTGGACCTCCCCGGCAGAATCTGGGCAAGCAGCAAAACGGTTTGGCTTTCGACTCTCGTTGAAGATCCTTCAACCCCGTATGCAACCTCTCTTGCGAAGGAAGGCATGAAGACCCTCTTCGGCGCGCCGATCTTCAACCAGTACGAAGTTGCCGGCGTCATCCTTCTGTCGCACATGACGGTCAGACATCCCGAAGCGGATTTCCAAGAGTTATTGAGAGCGCTGGGAAGCCAGATCGGAGAATACATCCGGCGGCGGACCGCCGAAGAAGCGCTCGAGCACAACGAAAAGCGTTTCCGCGCGCTGATCGAACACAGCTCCGATCTGAAAATGGTCATTGCTACCGATGGCAAGATCTTGTACCTAACGCCTTCGGTCGAACGGATGATGGGATACCGCCCCGAAGAACTCACCGGCAGGATCCTGTTCGATCAAATTCACCCCGACAACAAAGATGAGGCGAAGCAATTCGTCTCTGAACTATTTACCCGCCCGAACGAAACCCTCACATGCGTTTACCGCATCAGATCCAAAGGCGGGCCCTGGCTGTGGTTTGAAACGATCGGCACGAACCTTCTCTCCGAACCTGCTGTTTCAGGGATCGTACTCAACGCCCGCAATATCACGGAGTACAAACGGGTCCAGGAAGAGATTTCGAAATTGAATGCGAGCCTTGAAGAGCAGGTGGGGCAGCGCACAGCCCAATTAAAAGCGGCCAACGAAGAGCTCGAGGCATTCAGCTATTCGATTGCGCACGATCTGCGGGCCCCGCTGAGAGCCTTAAATGGTTTCACGCACGTTGTCTTGAAAGATCATTCAGCGAATCTCGATTCCGAAGCAATACGGCTCCTCGGAATTGTCCGGCAGAATACCATTCGAATGGGAGAGTTGATCGATGATCTTCTCTCGTTTTCACGGATCAGCAGACAGGAACTGGGCCCTCCGTCGAAGGTGAATATGAATCAGATCGTCCATCGGGTCATTGAGGAGGTGAAGAGAGACGATCCGGCGCTGCATGTGAAATTCGATCTGCGCGACCTGCCGCCCGCTCGTTGCTCTATGCCGATGATTCATCAGGTTTGGATAAACTTGATCTCCAACGCAATCAAGTTCACTCGAAAAAAATCAGATCCCCTTATCGAAATCGGTTCGATCGCCGGATTTGATGAAGATATTTACTATGTCAAAGACAACGGTGTGGGATTCGACAACCGTTTTGTGGATAAGATCTTTGGCATGTTTCAACGGCTTCATTCATTAAAAGAGTATGAAGGAACCGGCGTGGGTCTTGCGATCGTGAAGCGAATCGTTAACCGCCATAGTGGGCGGGTGTGGGCAGAAGGCATACTGAATAAGGGCGCAACGATCTTCTTCTCTCTTCCCAAGATAGGATCGGAGCGAAACTGATTATGGAAATTGTTCGAAGATTACTCCTCGTTGAGGATGATGAAAACGATGCAGGGCTCATCCTGCGATCGCTGCAGGCCCAATACCCGTTCGTCGATGTCGTTCATGCCCGAGACGGGCAGGAATCGATCGATTTTCTCGCGGGCGCAATTCAAGCATCGGAACCCGAGACTCAACCGCTGCCCTCGCTTATCTTATTGGATCTCAACATTCCGAAGGTCAGCGGGTTCGAAGTGTTGCATTTCCTCAAGTCAACCGAACCCCTGAAGACGATACCGGTGGTGATCTTTTCATCGTCTGACCGCGATGAGGACGTGCTAAGGGCATATCATCTCGGGGCAAATGGATATCTGCAAAAACCAATTGATTTTGATAAGTTTGAAACTGTCGTACACGAGACTGTCCATTATTGGTTCAAGGTCAATCTTGTGCCGATGATTCGCCACTCGTCTGAGAACGCCTACCGAATCAGAGGATAAGATGAACGCGGCGTCTCTTGTGTGGCCGGAGTCCTGATGCCATCAAAACGATCGCACAAGGAAGGTTCGAAAGCACCCGGTCCACTTCGCATCCTTCTGGTAGAGGATAATCCTTCCGATGCAGAACTGATTGAATTCGAACTTCGAAATGCAGGACTCGCGTTCTCTTCGCGAATTATCGACAGCGAAAATGAGTTCATTGAGATCCTTTCGTCTTTTGCACCCGATCTGATTTTATCTGATTTTTCGCTCCCGCAGTTCACTGCATTTCATGCCCTTGAACATCTCAAAGAACGGCGGATCGACACTCCGTTTATTCTGGTTACCGGTTCGCAATCCGAAGAAGTCGCCGTGGAATGCATTCGCCGCGGCGCCGATGACTACATCTTGAAGCAAAGCTTGACGCGTCTGCCGACCGCCATCGAGAGTGTTCTGAAGAAAAAGGCGGCGGAACGCAACAGGGTATCCATGGAGGAAGAACTAAAGAATTCCAACCGTCAGTTAAGAGCGCTCTCGGTCCATCTTCAATCGGTACGCGAAGATGAACGCACCCAGATCGCACGCGAAGTCCACGACGAATTGGGCCAGACGCTCACCGGACTGCGGTTGGATATCGCCTGGCTCGAGAAAAAAATAGTTGGCGCAAATTTTTTCAACAAAGAATTTATGGTAGAACAGATTCAATCGATGTCGAAACTGATCGACGGGGCAATTCAGAATGTGCGGAAGATCGCCACCGAGTTGCGTCCCAGGGTTCTGGACGATCTCGGGTTGATTCCCACGCTGGAGTGGCAAACTTCGGAATTTCGGCAACGGACAGGTATCGAATGCATTTTCAGGTCGAACGTCGATGAAATCTCACTCGATTCCGATCGCGCGACCGCTCTCTTCCGCATATTGCAGGAAAGTTTGACCAATGTAGCGCGCCATTCTAATGCGAAACGGGTATCCGTTTCGTTGCAACACCGGAGGGATTCTGTCATTCTTGAAATTATGGATAATGGGGTCGGCATTCAAAATACCAATCCTGCCACAGTCACTTCACTTGGCCTCCTCGGGATGCGCGAAAGAGCAGAGGCGTTTGGCGGATCATTTTCCGTTACCGGAATCGCCGGAAAGGGCACTACCGTCACCGTTAAACTCCCGATTTCACGCACGCATGATTAACATCCTCGTCGTCGATGATCACGACCTCGTCCGGCAAGGACTAAAGAAGATCCTTGACGAGCAGGACGATATGAAGGTCGGCGGCGAAGCCAAAGACGCCGATGAACTGCATGAAATCCTCCCGAAGGAACATTGGGACGTCATTACGCTCGATATATCGCTGCCGGGAAAAAGCGGCATCGACCTTCTCAAAGATGTACACGCCAATCATCCCGAAATTCCCATTCTCCTTCTCAGCATGTTGCCCGAAGATCAGTTTGCCATGCGCGCATTGAAGGCGGGCGCCGCCGGCTATCTCAACAAAGCGAGTTCGCCGGGCGAACTGGTGAAAGCCATACGCAAAGTCGTTGCCGGCAGGAAATACGTCAGCGCCGAACTCGCCGAACGCCTCGCAATGGGTTTTGATCCGCAGGACAAACGCCTCCCGCACGAATCGCTTTCGCAGCGGGAGTTTCAAGTAATGCGCGAACTCGCTTCGGGAAAATCTCTTTCTGATATCGCCTCGGAACTATTCGTCAGCGTTAAAACCGTAGCAACGCATCGCGCCCGGCTTTTGGAGAAATTGAACATGCATACTAACGCGGAATTAGTCCGGTATGCTGTTGAACATAAGTTGATCGAGTAAGCCTCTAGTGTAGAACCGCACAACAGGTTTCCCACCGGCGATAAACAACGCACCCCCCGCGCGCGGAGCGCGCTCTTCACCGTAGAAATGTGAAAATTTTTCCCAGACACGCCCCTAATCTATCCTTCAGAAGTTTAATTTTTTTTAATGAGAAAACTTTCAAATGCATCGGACTGTTATGAATAATAAATGCTTCGTAATTTTGTGTGAAAACTTTCCTTCACCTCATAACTGTACTCGCGCTGATGATGCTGGCCTTGTCATCGGGTCGTCCGGCGCTCGCACAATCGAACCTTTGGATCACCGCCTATTACGCGGGGTGGCAGCAAGGGTACAATAATTCGGGGAACCTCCCTGCGCAGGAAATCGATTACTCCGCAGTCACACAACTCAATCATTTCGCCCTCCTGCCAAAACCTGATGGTACGCTTGATGATTCCGCCAACAGTGTTACCCTGGCAAACGGCCGTGCTCTCATTGCACGCGCGCACGCTGCAGGGAAAAAAGTGCTGATCACCATTGGGGGGTGGGGAAGCAACACGCTCTTCCGCAACGTGACCGGTGTACTCATGCTTCCGCTCTTCGTTCAGAATCTTGTCCGGTTCATGCAGTCGCAGGGTTACGACGGCATCGATATCGATTGGGAAACAATCGATCCGCAGGACATCCTTCCCTACACTCTCTTTATCACCACACTCAGAATGCAGCTTAATCTGATCCAACCGCGCCCGCTGCTGACTGCTTCGATCGATTGGCAGCCCGCGCTGTTTGCATCACTTGCTTCTGACTTCGATCAGATCAACTTGATGACGTACGATCTTTCCGGCGCATGGCCCGGTTGGGTTTCGTGGCACAACGCTCCTATCACTGACGGGGGGTTCCGGTTCCCAAGCACCGGTCGCCCGCCTCCCTCGATCGATGCGGCGGTTGATAGCTTTGCAGCAGCCGGGATCCCTCTCAAGAAGATCGGCATCGGGATCGATTTTTACGGTTACATCTGGAGCGGAGGATCGGGCACCCCGACCGGCGGCGTCACCGCACCGCGTCAATCGTGGATCACTCCGCCGTTGGTTCGTAACAACGTGCCGTTCTCCGTAATCATGAGCAAGATCTACCGGCCCGAGGTGTACGTTTGGGATTCGGGTCCCCAAGCGGCCTATCTTAGCATTGATCATCCGGGCTCTGCGCAAGACACCTTCGTCACGTACGACAATGAACAATCATGCAAACAGAAGATTGAGTACGCTCGCAAGAAAGGAATCGGCGGAGTGATCATCTGGGAGCTTGGGGGAGCGTACCGGCCTAATCTGCCCCCCGGCGAACGCGACCGCCTGCTGCAAGTCGTAAAGCAAACGTATCTCGATTATACGCCGCCGACTCCCCGACCCATTTTTAACGTGGCAACTCCGGTAAGCGGCGATTCCGTTTCAGGCGTTGTCCCTGTTGCGATTGCACCGGAGGATTCTACACACTATCTGGCAGTCCAGGTGCGCGTCAACGGGAAACCCGTCAGCCCGCCGCTTGTCACTCCTCCGTACGTTTTCATTCTCAACACGCAGTCAATGGCGCCCGGAACCGATTCGATAACGGTGACCGCGCAGGATATTGCCGGGGATAGTTCTGCCGCTTCGATCGTGGTCATTGTCCCTCAAACGCGAACATCCAGAGATTCAATAGCCACCCTGCCGACTGCAACTATCCTTCTGCAAAACTATCCAAACCCGTTCAACCGTTCTACCGATATCAACTATTCCCTCCCGAATGATGCCTCCATCTCCCTAACGATCTATAACGGACTTGGCGAGCGCGTGGGCAAGCTTCTGAATGGCGTTGAACATTCGGGCTTTCATCATTACCTCTACACCCCATCCGATAAACTCCCAAGCGGAATCTACTATTACCGGCTTATCGGGTATTCGGTTTCCGCAGACAATACGCCGCCATTTATCATAACCAAGAAGTTGATGTATTTGAAGTAAGCGCCTTCCAAGTCTCCCCGCAGAAAATAAAAAATTGTTTTTTTCTTCCGCCGTAGTCTCAGCAATATCATAACATTATCCCCAAAAAAATGTGCAAATAAGGGGGTGTTTATGATCTCTTTCATGCATTTTTTTGTCACTTAAGGTCGATTTGTGATCACTTCTTAGCATCCCTTGCCTCTTCGTCCGGTTTAGAAGCGCAAGAAATCTATTCCTTTCGCTGTTAACAAATCTTCCTCATCCGGACCTCGTGTAAGTAAATAATCACCCCCCCATTTTACACGCGGCGTATAAGCTCATATTTTAATTATTGTTACCTGCGATTTTTGCAGCAAAATGTGTATGTATTTCGGGGTGTTTAACCCCATTTGCACGCAAAATGTGCTGCTCTGCATTCCCGCCTAAACGATAATCTTCTCAACCCCCATTCGCAACCGCTCCCAACCACGCCCTTCACATAATATAAACCTTTTAACTGATATTTGCAACTATTTCGCAAGCTATTTATACCCTTCCGAAACCTCTCCCGATTCCCCCCATCCATTCCTTCCCTGACCGGCAGAAAAAACGGTGATGCAAGGCACGCCGATTTTTCACGGTGCCTCCCGTTCATTCCGTATCCAATTCGACCCTTCCTCTATCGGCCCTGTCAACTTGGAAAAATGTAGGAATCTTCTGACAGCGGAATTCAGAACTCTGGATAGGTCAAAAATCGGATTTCTCTGATACTTTCAGACCCCCTCCTCCTTGTATATTGTATTCATCATTTTATGTCGCCATCAATTGTATGAAAAATAGTCTGCCCGTGATTGTTATTACCGCTCGATCCCAACGCGATTGGAAACGCATCAACGACCTTGTCGAAGGCGTTCACGATTCCGCGGTTGTCGAGCAGACCAATGTCACGCCGGAGCAGGTCGATATGGTGCGTGCGTTGCGCCCGGAAATTATGATTCTCGATATCGATCTCCCTCCGCGAGCCGGAATCCATTTCTTGGAAAAGGTCCGGGGGATATTCCCTTCGCTGAAGATCATCGTTCTTTCGAACAACCCTTCGGTGCATTATCGCAACGTCTGCCGCAACGCCGGAGCGCTTTTCTTTTTTGACAAGGCGACAGAGTTTGATCTTGTTGCCGGCGCGGTGCATCAACTTCTTAATGCAACATCGAAAAGTACAAATAATCAAATCACCTATACTCAAAAGGAGAAGCCATGATTAACTACAAATCTCTCTTTCCGGCGCTGCTCTGTGCCTTCGCAATTTTCGCGGCCGCGGTCGGCGGTACGGCATCCGCGCAGACGAAAATCTGGGCAACTGCCTATTATGCCGGTTGGGCGCAGGGATATAATAATACGGGCAATCTGCCCGCTCAAGCCGTCGATTACACGGCAATCACCCAAATCAACCACTTTGCGCTTGTTCCAAAATCGGATGGAACGCTCGATGACCAATCGAACAGTGTGACGGCATACAACGCGAGCGTGTTGATTCCCCTTGCCCACGCGGCAGGTGCGAAAGTTCTTATTACCGTTGGCGGTTGGGGTAGCGACGTCAATTTCCGCAGTGCTACGAGTTCATCGACCCTGCCGACCTTCGTCGCCAATCTCGTCAATCTGATGAAGAGCAGAGGATACGACGGCATCGACGTCGATTGGGAAACGCTGCTCTCATCTGATGCAACCCAATATTCGGCGTTCATCACCAGCTTGCGGGCAGCCCTCGACGCCGTATCTCCACGCCCGATGCTCACTGCGTCCACCGCATGGCAGCCGGGTATATTTGCTTCCCTCGCCGGCAAGTTCGATCAAGTTAACCTCATGACATACGATATGTCCGGCGCATGGCCGGGTTGGGTTACGTGGCACAATTCCCCCATCTACAGCGGCGGTTACAAGTTCCCCAGCACCGGCGGAGCGGTTCCGTCCTCCGATGGGTGGATCAACTCGTTCGCCTCGGGCGGCGTGCCGCTTGCAAAGCTCGGAATTGGGATAGATTTTTACGGCTACGTCTGGAGCGGCGGCGCAGGCACGCCCGCCGGCGGCTCAACCGCTCCGCGCCAAAGCTGGACTACGGCCCCTTCGGTGCAAAGCAACGTTCCGTATTCTTCGATCATGCAAACTTATTACCAGCCGCAATATTACCGCTTCGATTCGAGCGCGCAGGTTTCATATCTAAGCATCGATAATTCCGGCTCTTCGAACGATAAGTTCATTTCGTACGACGATCAGGTTACCTGCCAGAAGAAAGTTCAATACGCCCAGACGAAAGGAATCGGCGGCGTCATCATTTGGGAACTCGGCGGCGGATACTGCAACTGGATGCCTGCAGGCCAGCGCGATCAATTGCTTCAAGCCGTGAAAAGCGCCCTCGGCGGATCAGGGACAGTGGCAGACACCACGAAGCCGAAAATCTCCTTGACCTCACCGGCGAATGGATCGACGCTTTCGAACGCCGTTACACTTGGCGCAACCGCTTCCGATAACATTGCCGTCGCAGGCGTGCAGTTCAAGTTAAACGGAAGCAATCTTGGCAACCCGGTATTGATTGCGCCGTACAGCTATTCATGGAATTCCGCAACAGTATCCAACGGAACGTACACGATCTCTGCAGTGGCCAGCGACGCCGCCGGGAATACCGCAACGGCATCCGTTACGGTCAACGTCACCAATACCGTTATTACGCCTGTTCGCGATACAATCCCTCCCACGGTCAGCATTTCCAGCCCTGCGAATGGATCAACTGTTTCGGGCGCGGCATCTGTTACGGCCTCCGCATCGGATAACGGAAGAGTCTCTTCCGTTCAATTCAAACTCGATGGAATCGCACTCGGAAGCGCGCTGACCACTTCACCATACAGCTATTCGTGGAATACGGCGCTGTCTGCGAACGGATCGCATACTCTCGCCGCCATCGCCACGGATACAGCCGGGAATCAGGCAACGGCATCCGTTACAGTAACGGTTTCGAACAGCACAAGCTCTTCTACTGATCTCTGGGTTTATCAGGAAGGGTTATCGTCTCCTTGGATGAACACGTCGTGGAGTTCTACAGAGACATTTAACAGCACCGATCACTCCTATGCAGGTACGTACGCAATCAAAGTTGCGCAAACTGCCTGGGGCGCGTTGAGCATGCACGATGGATCTTGGTCTTCCCCGGTTGCACTCAAGCCAAGTTCATATCAAGCGGTAGAATTCGCCGTCTATGGCGGCGCATCCGGCGTGACGATAGATCTCTTGCTCGAGAATGACCCCGGGAACTCGTTCCCAACAATCGCGTGCGGCACGGTAGCGGCAAATACATGGAAGGTTCTCTCCGTCCCGATGACCTCGCTCGATCCGAAGGGCTACGCCATTAACCGGTTCGATATCTTGGAAGAGAGCGGTGGTGCCAAAACTTATTATGTCGATAATATCCGCTTTGTTGGCGTTGCGCAGACTGCATCGGAAACAAGCCGCGCATCGATCGAGGGCGTGACAGCGCCCGGATCATTCCGGCTTGACCAAAACTATCCGAATCCGTTCAATCCAACCACAACAATTGCGTATTCGCTTCCGCAGGATGCCTCAATAACGCTTGAAGTCTATAATACGCTCGGTCAACGGGTAAAATCTCTGGTAAGCGAGCCTGAATCGGCAGGCGAGCACGCAGTGTCATTCGATGCATCGGCGCTTGCCAGCGGCGTTTATTTTTACCGGCTGACAGCAGTTGCGCAATCGAACGGCGACGTTGTGTTTAATGAGATGAAACGGATGGTTCTCGCAAAATAACCGTGCAGTCCACTAATCCACATCTGCACGACCTTCGGACGAGATGATGGCTCGCCTCCGAAGCGAAAGAAGGTCCCGCTCTGCTCTCTAGAGCGGGACCTTTATTTTTTAAACCTGCCCCCTGCCTACGTTACTTGGGCGTACTTTTTCAATTTATTGTGAAGAGTCTTTCTGCTCAACCCGAGAATTCGCGCGGCGCGCGAACGGTTGTCATTCACCGAAGCAAGCGTTTGCATAATGATCGCTCGTTCTGCAACCGAGAATGATGATCCCACAGGGATTGCAATCGTTTCTTCCGGAGGGCTGGTGTTGGTAATGCGCGAAGGCAGATGCTTGGCTTGGATATCGGTTTCGGGCCGCGTTACCACAATTCGCTCAATAATGTTGCGCAATTCCCTAACATTTCCCGGCCAATCGTACACCGTTAGTAACCGCAGGGCTTCTTCTGAAAAATGCTGCTTTTTCTTGCCATTCTTCTGGGAGAATTCCGTTAAGAAATGGCCAACGAGCAGGGGAATATCCTCCGGCCGGTTGCGTAACGGCGGCAT